>NZ_JBHIOO010000027.1:0-11309 GCF_042195585.1 Bartonella sp. AS69XJJH
TAGAAGAGAGCATTTGGCATGACTAAGTAACTGGCCGTTTGTGCTACAGGGACGATCACACTTGGACCAGAACCAGAATCCGTTTCAAGAATTTCTTTATGCAAGCGGAAATCCCAGAAATTTTCATTCTTTTCATCAAACAGATTTTGTGCAACATCGGCTTGTCCGTGGCTTGACTCTGGTCCATAAGCCGTTAGCGTATATTTATAAGGTAAACGACCTCTTGTGGTGTAGCCGTTTACAAGTTTGAAAGAGTCTTCCTGTGCTTTTCCAGAGACTTGAATGAGTGAAAGTCCACCTATATTGGAAGGATCAGAGGCATTTATTACACTACTTTCATCCCCTGTATCGCTTTTGATATAAACTGTTGTGGAGCCTGAGACATTACCGTGGATCAGAAGTCTATCGGTTTTTTGATCGGCACTTGCTACCCCATCACTCCAAGCCGTGTTGAAGTAAATCTTTGCGTCTCCAGAGGCGTTGTAGACTGCTTGCGTATCTGGTTTACCAGATCCTATATGCAATGTGTGATAATGATCGTCTACCAGTCCATCAAAAACAATAGAACTGTTGTTGAGATTAAGTACAGAAACATCAGAACGTGATCTTTGAGCAATATCAAGCAGATTGCCATCATCATCTTTTTCTTTTGTACTGGTCTTTAGTGTCCATGTTGTCTTGTTTTTCAGATCAAAGTGTACATTTCTGTCTTTAGCAATATTCGCTCTGCCCTCTAGAGTAGACTGATCAGCGCTTAATGTGAAGGTGCCGTTGGAGATCTCGGTAATATCATCTTCTTCCCAAAAGCTTTTTTCTTTCGTAAAAAGACCATCTCCTAACAATACATCAGCATGGATTTCTGAATTTTTGAGATTGACTGTACCGATTGATAAAGTTGGAATATCTTCCATGTTTGTGTTAGTGAAACCTCCAACAAAAATTCCAGTACCATTTTCAGCGTGAACATCTGCATTGGTCAAATTGATTTCACTGCTTTGATATTTTTGAGGTACATCTGATTTAATATTATAGAGAGCTATAAATTGCAAACCAGAAACTCCTGCTGTTAGAGAAGCATTCTGGACATCAATATGTCCGTTAAATGCCGCCCATAGTGCAACTTTTTTTGCATCTATTTTATTTTTTATTGCATTCTGTGCTGCTCCAATATCACCATTAATCATCTTAATCGTGCTATTATTCGCTGCTGTGAGACCAACATCAAAATTTTGAATGATTGTTTTACCATTTAATTCGATTGCACTATCAGACTCCGCAACGTTTACACCAACGGTCATTGTTTTACTTTCACCACCGGTTATAATTAAATCTCCGCTAATGATTTTACTTCCACCGTCTGCATAAAAACCTTCATCGACATTTTGAATGGTTGTTTTGCCCATTAACCTAACTTCACTACCAGAGTCCGATGTCCATATACCAGTGCGTTCGTTGTCGGGGCCGTCAAGTGCTTCACCACCGATTATTGTTAAATCTTTGCTGGTGATTTTACCACCGTCAACTGCTCCAAGTCCGCCAAAAGTATTGTTAATTATTGTATCACCATGCAATTGAATTGTGCTGTCATTGCCACTTACAAATGCACCGCTTCCTTTGCCCTCTGTTTTTAGAGCAACATCTGTGGCATCAATATGCCCTCCGTTGATTGCGAATAACGCTGTTTCGTTCGCGGCTACGGATCCTCCCATCATTATGATCTTAGATCCTGAACCGTCTGCAAGGAGTCCTCCGCCATCAGATGATGTAATGTTAGCATTGTTTTTTAAGATAATCGTACTGCTGGCTTCGGCGCTTCCTCCTACATCACGTCCACTAAATGATCCTCCTGAGACTGTTATTGTTGAGTGATCATTTGCAACTATACTGGCGGCTGCCTGAGTCACTTTTACATTATTTAAAACAACGGTACTTTTGTCTGCTCTTATTCCAAAGTTTAGTAGCGCATCGTCTTTACTATTCGATATCTTCACACCTTCTAGCTTGTTTTCACCGCTGTTACTGTTTAAGAAGCCGGCACCAACTAGAGAAGTTTTAATGGTTCCTCCAGTCATTTTTATTGCGCCACCATCGTTTGTTGTAAGTCCAATTTCACTATTACTAATCGTTGTTCCTTCAAGCAATTCAACTACACTGCCTTCGCCATTAGAAAATACACCAGACGATATATCGTCGTCATCTAGAGATACATCTGTAACATTTAGAGACACATTTGTGACCGTAATATGTCCGCCATTTTCAGCAACCAATGCATTACCTTTCCCCGTGACGGTTCCTCCCGTCATGCTGATGGTGGAGTTTGAACTGTTTGCATAGAGTCCAACGTTATCAGATGATGTAATGTTTGCATTGTTGGTTAAAGTGATGGCGCTGCCGTTTTGAGCAGATATTGTTGTATTTTGTGCATGAAATGATCCTCCTGAGGCTGTTATTGTCGAGTGATCATCTGCAACTAAGGCATTGGTTGCTTGCATGATGGTTACATCTTTTAAAGTGATGATACTGTTTTGGTCTGCTATTACTCCCAAGCTCAGTGGCGCATCGTCTTTACCACTTGATATTGTCACACCTTCTAGTCTGTTTTCATTGCTGCTGCTGCTTGAGAAGTCAGCACCAACTATAGAAGCTGTAATGGTTCCTCCAGTCATGTTGACTGCACCACCATTGTTTGCTGTAAGCCCAGTTCCACTACCACTAATCGTTGTTTTTTCAAGAAAAATCACACTGTTTGCGCCATTAGAAAATACACCAGATGACTTATCGCTATCATTTGTTTTTAGGGTAACATCTGTAACAGTAATATGGCCACCATCTTCAGCAGCCAAAGCACTAACTTGCCCAGTGACAGAGCCTCCCGTCATTGTGATGGTAGATTTTAAGCTTTCAGCATAGAGTCCAAAGCTCTCAGATGAAGTAATTTTTGCACCGTTTGTTAAAGTGATGGCGCTGCCGTTTTGAGCAGATATTGTTGCACCTTTTGCATTAAATAATCCTCCCGAGATTGTTATTGTCGAATCATGATCTGCAACTAAGGCATTGGTTGCTTGCATGACGGTTGCATCTTTTAAAGTGACGGTACTTTTATCTGCTTTTATTCCAAAGTTCAGTGGCGTATCGTCTTTACCACTCGATATTATCACATTTTCTAGTTTGTTTTCACGACTGTTACTGTTTAAGAATCCAGCACCAGCTGCAGAAGCTGTAATGGTTCCCCCAATCATCTTGATTGCGCCATCATTTTGTACTGCAAGCCCGATTGCACTACCACTAATTGTTGTCTTTCCAAGCAATTCAATTACACTATTTGCGCCATTAGAAAATACACCAGATGACGTATCGCTATCATTTGTTTTTAGGGTAACATCTGTAACAGTAATATGGCCACCATCTTCAGCAGCCAAAGCACTCCCTTTTCCCGTGACGTTTCCTTCTATCATTGTGATGGAGGAGTTTGAACCTTTTGCATAGAATCCAACATCACCAGACGATGTAATTTTCGCACCGTTTGTTAAAATGATGCTGCCGCCGTTTTGAGCAGATATTGTTGCATTTTTTGCATCAAATGATCCTCCTAAGACTGTTATTGTAGAATTATCTACAACTATAGCATTACCTGCTTGAGACACTATTATGTTTTCTAAAGT
This sequence comes from Bartonella sp. AS69XJJH, assembly GCF_042195585.1. NCBI lineage: Bacteria > Pseudomonadati > Pseudomonadota > Alphaproteobacteria > Hyphomicrobiales > Bartonellaceae > Bartonella > Bartonella sp. AS69XJJH. Next base: position 3,663 of record NZ_JBHIOO010000027.1, read on the forward strand.
AACAGCGCTGTTTTTGTCTGCCATTATCCCAGCGATTAGCGGCATATCATCTTTATCACTCGATATGGTCACATTTTCTAGTCTGTTTTCACGGCTGTTACTGTTAGAGAAAAGAGCACCAGCTGCAGAAACTGTAATGGTTCCCCCAGTCATCTTGATTACACCACCGTTTTGTGCTTGAAGCCCGACGGCACTATCACTAATCGTTGTCTTTCCAAGTAATTCAATCATGCTACCAAGGTCATCAGAAGCTACACCAAGTCCATCACCATTTGTTTTTAGGGTGACATCTGTAACAGTAATATGACCACCGTATGTTGTCGTTACTGCTTCCTCTTTCGCTGTGATGCTCCCTCCTGTCATTTCGATGATGGACTTTGAACCTTCCGCATAGAGTCCAGCATCATTATATGATGTAATTTTTGCACCGCCAGTTAAAGTGATGTTGCCGCCGTTTTGAGCAAATATTGTTGCTGTTTCTGCATCAAATGATCCTCCTAAGACTTTTACTGTGGAATCATATGCATCTATGGCAGTTTGTGCTTGCGTCACTGTTACATTATTTAAAGTGACATTACTGTTAGTTGCCTTGATTCCATTGATTAGTGGCGCATCATCTTTCCCACTTGATGTCACTACATCTTTCAGTTCGTTTTCTTTGCTCTTGCTATCCAAAAAGAATGCACCAACTTTGGACGCTGTAATGCTTCCCCCAGTCATTGCGATTGCGCCACTTTCTTGTGTTTTTAACCCGATTGTAGCATCATTGATCGTTGTATCAGACAATTCAATCACACTGTTTTCACCTTGCGACAATGCGCCGAATCCACTCTCAATTTTAGTACCCTTATTAGATGTATCAGGGTTATCCCCTTCTGTAGTAGGTGCACTTGTGGTATCTCCCTTTGCTGTTAGAGTACCACCCGTGACTTTAATATGACCACCGTCGTTTGTATACAATGCTGCGTCTTTTCCAGTTACGCTTCCCCCAGTCATTTTTATGGTGGTATTTTCATCATCGGCATGGAGTCCGTTACCATTAGATGAGGTAATGTTAGTACCGCCATCTACAGTAATGGTGGTGCCGCCCATAGCATATACGCCATCCATTTTACCTTCGAATGATCCTCCAGATACTATAACTTGAGAAACAACATCCGCAAGTATACCAGTTTCTGCTTGCTTAACAGTTACATTTTCTAAAGTGATTAAACTTTCGTTGTTTATTTCTATTCCAAGGAGTGATGATGCTTCATTTTTATTATCTGATATCACTACATTTTGCAGTATATTTCTACTATTCTTACTACCATCAATATAAACGCCGGTTTGAGAAGCTGTAATGTTTCCCCCAGTCAGGTTGATGTTAGCGCTGTCTTTTACAGAAACACCGAAACGAACATCAGAATCAGTGCCTTGAATATTTAAGCCATTTAATTCAAGCGCACTGTTAGCTCCTTCAACTGTTACAACATATTTATCGCTACCTGTGTCTGTATTTGTGTTTTCATTTCCAGTTACATTTACAGTACTGCCGGTGATTTTTCCTTTGTCTTTTACATAAATAGTCTCGTACGTTTTTCCGGATATATCTTTTTCTTCGTTGGCAACGCTAAGAGTTTCAGCATGTGCAGTGAACTGGATGTTGAATAGGATGATAGCAGTCGCAGCCGTGCATGATAAAAGGGATGTTTTATACACCAGTATTCTCCTTATGAGAGCCCCCAAATATTCATTTCCCCGCAAACTTCATAAGAAGAAGTGAAAATGGATAGTTGTTATTAATTTCGATAATTATTTTTATTTGGTAAGACATTTTTGGTTTTTTGTCAAAATTAAAAAATAAATAATATTAAATTTGTATGAATTTACATTTAATACACAGTGTATTTTTACTTATTTGTATTATATGAATAATAAATATTATTATAATAATTACATAATTTATATTATTTATTATAAAGTAATAATATTATTATGTAATATTTCTGCATTTTTATAGCTTATCAAAGTGAGTTATGACGGTAATACTCAAACATTGTTGCTAGCACTGTTGATTATTTATACCTTATTTATCATAGTATTCTAATATATTTGATCTTAATATCCAAAGGAGTTAGGTGCTCTAGTATAAGAATACATTTTTTCTCCTGTTGGGGATATTTTAATAGTATACGAACACTTGCTAGGTTTCTGATAAATGCCTAGTTTTTGATAAGCTGTTGATATATCAATGGCATTTGAAATGGGTATAGCGCAAGCTCCTAAATCTCAATCAATTAAAGTGCTTGAAGTTAAAGGCTTGAAACTGATGGTTCTTTGATATCATTAAAGTGCATCTTCATTGAAGGATCATTGTTTTCGTTATTTTGAATTTTTGACACATTTTTGACAAGAAAATCTAAAAAAATTGCTTCTGAGGAATTTTTTATAAAAAAATATATAACGTTTTTATGGTGATAGGTTTATGAGATATAAAGTTGAATTGGTAATCACCGTGATTGCTTTTACTCTCTCTGGTTGTTTTAATCTTGATTCTGAAAAGTTAAGAAGGGACAATAGGCTTTATCATGATGCATTCATGAGCTGGTCGATGAAAGAAAAGTCTCTTACAAAAAATTATACTGCTATCATTATGGCTGATCCGCAACCGTGGCGTTTAAACTCTGGTGATGCCAATGGAGTATCAAATAGAGAGCCGTGGTTAAAGATAAATGAGCAGGTTGCTGGCGTGATAAAAGCGCACAAGGCCGCGTTCCATATTGTCAATGGTGATCTGACGGAGTTTGGACAACAAAAAAACTATGATGATTATGAAAATGTTTATAAAACTCTTGGAGCACCTGTCTATGAGGGGCTAGGGAATCACGATTATGCCAATAATGTTGGTAATTGTACAAATCCTCAAGAATTCAGTTTTTACAAAGATGCTTGTGCTGTAAGTGCAGTTTCAAGAATGGTATCGGAAATCAAAAAATACCGTAGTCAATTATCGCATTTCAATGCAGATGTTACTGAAAGTTTGGTTCCCATTTCGGGTGGAAACATTCGCTCGATAAGGGGGAGTTTGAGTTATTCTTGGGATTATGGAGATGTTCACTATGTGCAGCTTCACAATTATCCAAGCTATACGGTTCGTTTGATGGGACAGTCTATGCAGGTGCAAATCAATAAATCTTTAGATTGGCTTAGGAACGATTTAGCTGCTGCTGATGCAAGAGGTAAAGTGACAATCATTAATTTTCATGATGCGCGTGCTGCTTCCATTGATGGTGAATCCTTTTTTATTCGTAAAAAGAATGCTAAAGATTTGTCAGTCTTTAAGTCAATTATTACCTCTCATAATGTTAAAGCAATCTTCGTGGGTCATACGCATTATCAGTCTTATTGCCGTGCGAAAAATGATAAGGTTTTTGGAAATATCCCTATCTATACAGCTGGTGCGCTTTTTAATGGAGATTATTACCTCATAGATGTGAAAGGAAAGACCATTCGCGTTAAAGCCTATAATGGAGAAATAGGAAAACCGCTTTTAATTAAAGATCTTGGTGTTATAGGGAAAGACACCCAATTTTCTGCAAGTTGCAGTAAGTTATAATAGTTTTTTCTTTGTTTTAAGGATGAGGGAAAAACGTATTAAACGTATTATATGCGCGGATTTGAAGAGCAATGAGAGTGTCTAAATGTCACTTAAAAATAGAATGAAAAATCAGACATCTTTTTTATCTTTTTTCAAAGATGCTAAGATTTCAGGTTATGCGCTATAAGTGCAATGGTGTAATGTAAACAGAGCTTTAATACAAAGCGGAATAATGGTTTGTTATTCTATTAGTTTGTTGCAGTATAATTATCAAATTATGCCCTTTGTTAGAGATTTATAATATCTACTCATGTGCAACTCTTTTTTTCATAAGAAAAGCTTTTTGTTTTGATCAATTTTTTACTTATAGCCTTCAAACAATTGATGTTTTGTGATGCTGTACAATTTCCCTTGATTAACTGTATGAACTTTTGATTATATTATAATTTTATCTTCTTCTTTTATACGTAAATAGATACAATACGATACAAATATTGGTGTCTGTTTATAGTGGTTATGGTCTCACGCAATTACTCTTAGACGATACTCACGTGTCTTGACAGTTTTATCTTTGCTTGGAGAGAAGTGTAAAAAGGGGATTTTAAGAAGTTTCAGTTTGGAAAGAGTTTTTTTGTCCGCGAAAAGCTCTCTGAGTGTGCTAGGGCAAGTATGGAACAAGCCGGAGAAGATTTAGCAAGTTGGATTGTTAATGGTTTTATGGGCACCATCTCACAATTGACGGATTTTTGTAAATCTTTACCTCACCGCATTAAGGGGTGGATTGGGTCCATTGATGTAAGAGGGTTTTTGCCAAGTTTTTTGGGAGGCAAAACAACCATTCAACCGATTGCACAATTTGCGGGAGCGGGGCATGCAAGTTCCCCTTTCACAGAAGCAAAAGACAAAGACCGTTCCCCCATCACACACAATCAAAATGTCACAGTGCATGTTAATGGCGCGCGTGATCCTGTTGCTACCGGTCGAGCGGTTGCCCATGCCATTCAACGTGCACGCGCCAATGCATTGCATGGGGGAACAGAATGAGAGGAGGGACACACAAACTTATGTATCGCACTCAAAATGTCATGGTGCATGTCAATGGCGCGCGTGATCCTGTTGCTACCGGTCGAGCGGTTGCCCATGCCATTCAACGTGCACGCGCCAATGCATTGCATGGGGGAACAGAATGAGAGGAGGGACACACAAACTTATGTATCGCACTCAAAATGTCATGGTGCATGTCAATGGCGCGCGTGATCCTGTTGCTACCGGTCGAACGATTGCTCATGCCATTCAACGCGCACGCGCCAATGCATTGCATGGTGGGACAGAATGAGGGCAGAAAGGCAATGAGGGGAGGCGCTTATGGTTGGGAGACACAGAGTGATTAAGAGAAACACAATGAGAGGAGGGAGTGTATGAGAGATCCTTTGATGATGTTAGGACCGCATCAATTTTATGTGGACTGGCTGAATTTCCAATCCTTTGAAGAAGAGTTTTCTGCCTCATGGGTTTGTATGGAACGTTTTGGCAGGTCTCCCAGTTTGCAATTTACCGGCTATGGCAATGATGCAAAAACCATTCATGGCGTTTGGTTTCCAGAAGAATTTGGTGATCGGGTAGCCATTGACGCCGTCACCACAACGATCAAAAGAGCAAAGCCGGTTCAGATGCTTCGTTGGATCAATGTACGACCTATAGTGTCCTTCTCCATGGACCCGTGGTGATTACCAGTATCACGAAAGACCACGACTATATCAGTCGCTCTGGTCAATCACAGCGTATCCGCTATTCCATTACGCTCTTGCCCTTTTTTAATGGGGGAAAACCACAAGGACAAACTCAGGTGGGACAAACCCAAGTGGGACAATATCAAGTTGGGCAAACTCCATGAAGATACCAGAAAAGCATGTTGTCGTAGAGCTAGAGGATATGAGTCTCGATCTCATCTGCTTTCACCATGCCATGGCTGTGTTAGGGGACCGGAGGCAAGCTGGTTTACTCAAAGGCTATTTAGAAGCTACATTGGAAGCCAATCCAGAGATTGCCAAATATGGTGTACTTTTGCCGCGGGGCTTGAAGGTCATTCTGCCTGAATTTGTGTTGTCTAATCCCCAAAGCACGGTGAAGCGGCTATGGGATTAATGCGTACACACCCTTTTATTGTGGTCAAGGTGGTAGACAAACCTGTTCACGCGGTTTTTTACCAGCGTCTTTTAACCGCAACCATTACGGACCATGCCGGTAATGAAGCCGATACATTTGAAGCAGAGTTTGATGATAACGGCAATGATTTAGAGGTTCCACAGAGCAACAGCGCTCTCCAGGTGATCTTTGGCTATGAGAACAGCATCAGTGCATTTATGGGGTGTTTTGTTGTCGAATCGGTTGTAAGTTGTGGGGGCAGTGATGGAGAGATCTTGCGCCTTTGCGGCAAAAGTGCCTCGATGCGTAAAGAACTCAAAGAACAGATGAGTGAACATTTTGACCACAAAACTGTTGGTGAGATTGTTGAGACACTCGCCAAACGCCATGGCTATCAAGCAAAGGTCAGTCCCCAGTTCACTAAAAAACCTTTGCCTTATGTGATTCGCACAGATCAATCGGCTGTTGATTTTTTAACCCGCCTTGCTGACCGCATGCAGGCACGTTTTTTGATCAAGGACAATAAGTTTTTATTTTTAAGCGGAGATAATTTACCAGCACTCCAACTTCATAAACACGACTGTTCCAACTGGGAATTCACGTTAGAGCCACGTACGCAATATGGCACCATTGAAGCTTCTTATTTTGATCGCTCAAAAGGGCAGCAATGCCAAGTCAAGCATCAGACAGGATTTAGCGGTCCCGTGCGGCGTTTACGGACTTGTTACACTTGTGAGGAAGAAGCACAAGCTGCTGCTGCTTCCGAGTCGGATAGGTTGTGTCGTGCTGTGGGCAGTGGCTCTTTGACCCTTGCGGGGCGTCCCGAAATCATGGCGGATCAACCTCTAGTGTTGCAAGGGTTCCGTGGGCAAATCAATGGTCCATGGAAAGCTTCTACCGTCACCCACCGCTATGAAAAACAAAGCGGATACACAACAGAAATCACACTTGAAGCACCAGACAAGGGAAGGGACAGCAATGAGAACATTGAACATGCTAAAAACAGAGAATCCAAGAGATAATTTTGCTTCTTCTTTTCGTCAACTTCCCCATAATATTGAAGCAGAGCAGGCATTACTTGGAGCAATCCTGATTAATAATGATGCACTCGATCGCGTTTCAGACTTTCTCAAAGCAGAACATTTTTTTGAAAGGCTCCATCAAAAGATCTTTGAGATTGTCTTACAAATTATTCAAAAGGGTCATCTTGCAAACCCCATTACAATCAAGCCCTATATCCAAATGGAAGAAAAAGTTGGAGATATTACTGTATACCAGTATGTTGTTCGTTTAGCCACAGAGGCAGTTACTATTATTAACGCTGAAGATTATGGACGCGTCATTTACGATCTTTTTATCCGCCGGTCTTTGATTAATCTTGGCAATGAAGTTGCCAATACAGCTTTTGATGCGCCTTTAGAACTTACACCTTCCCAACAAATTGAAACGATTGAAAATCAGTTATTTGAGCTCGCCGAAAAAGGAAAATATGGGGGTGGGTTTGAAAACTTTGATACAGCCATTGCAAAAGCACTTAACATGGCAAGTGCAGCGAAAAAGCGTTCTTCAAAGCTCTCTGGGATCGCTACCCATATCAAAACCCTTGATGAGAAAATGGGGGGGCTACAGCCATCTGATTTGATTATCATAGCTGGACGCCCTGGGATGGGAAAAACCTCTCTGGCGACCAATATTGCTTTTAATATTGCCAATGCTTGTAAGCGTGATAACAGCCAAGAAAATGAAGGGGGCATTGTAGGTTTCTTCTCACTTGAGATGTCAACAGAACAGCTTGCAACTCGCATTATCTCAGAACAAATAAAGGTTTCTTCTTCTGATATGCGCCGTGGTAATATCTCAGAAGAGCAATTTGCAAAAATTATTCACGCAATGCGTTCCTTACAAACAATCCCTCTTTATAT
>NZ_JBHIOO010000028.1:0-9804 GCF_042195585.1 Bartonella sp. AS69XJJH
CTCATAGATTATGAAGGTCTTGGCAAGAAGCTTCTTAAAGGGATTGGTATTCCACGGGCAAGTTTTATTCCTCTTGGCAATCTTGGGGCTTTGGATGAAAAAGAAGGACAACCCTTTAAGCTTGATATTGCAAAAGCCAAGCAGCTTTTAGCAGAGGCTGGCTATCCAAACGGATTTGAGGCAAATTTTCTCGTGTCAAATTCTCCTTATACTTTGTTACTTGCTCAGTCACTTCAAGATAGTGCTGCAAAGGCAGGAGTGCGTCTTAAAATTGAGCGATTGGCAGGTACACAGTTGTTTTCCAAACTTTATGCCCGAGCTTTTGATACAATTTTTGTCGGATGGAATAATGATTCTGCGGATCCTCATACAATGGCTTCACGTCTTGTTTATAATCCAGATAATCGGTTTGAGGCAAAAAATACAGCTTATCCTAGTTGGCAGTATGGGTATTTTGATGCCAAGATGAATCAAAAAGTTGAAGAGGCGTTGTTTCAAAAAGATCCGCAAAAACGGGCGCAGATATATGCTGATTTACAACGTGAATTGATGCAAAAAGGACCTTATGCGTTTATCTATCAGAAATATACTGTTATCGCGATGACGCCTGATATCAAAAAGTGGGTTTGGAATAGTGCGCCACATATTTTTTATAGTAAAATTGAAAAATAAGCGTGTCTTCAATGCCGTTCAATAGATAAAGGACATCGTCATGATATATTCGGCGTATTGTATAAATTTTCAAGCTTTGCAATACGTCGAAGATCATAGGTAATGCGTGATATATTGTTGAATGTCTTTTTATAACATTCGTTTAAAGAGGTTTTTCATTCTCATTAGAGGTGTGTTTGTGTGGATGTTAAGATTGAATATTTCAATTTCTCTGAATTAAAAAGTGGTCAATTTATTTGTTAAAAAACTGAGTATAACATAAAAGAACTAAGAGCAACAAATGTCGCGGAATGTAGTAGTGCTAAAGGTGCAAAGGTTTTGCGATGTTAAAGGAAAGTTTTGTTATGGGTGGGTACACAAGAGATATCAGTTTTTTATGGTGTTTATATTTTCTTTTACTTTAAAAGATGATGAGATGCCAATTAGAGGGTGTTATTTTACGGGGAGTGATGAAAAAAATCAAATTTTCTTTTGAAGAAAGAATAAAAGTCGTTGCACTTGGCAAACTAACGAATTTCCCTGTTTTATGAAATCGTCAAATTATTATGAAGGCTCTTTGTTATTAAGGTACTCGAGCCGAAAGGGGTAGTTATTTGATGGTATACAAAACGCCGGAAGAAATAAGAGACAAGCTTGCTTAACAAGATAGAAAAATACTGGTTTTATAGTCTCCAATAGTAGGCGTTATGGTATCGTGAATAAGCTCTGTTGTTGGTGAGCTTTCATTGTATATCAGAGTGTTTTCCTTTTGTATGTTTTGGTTTGGCTTATAAGTATAGGCAGGAGGAGTCATTGGCAAGAGCTGCTTGTTCTTGAAGGTTTTAAAGTTTGGTCTTTAGGAGCCTACAGTTCGTCTAAACTTAATTATTAAGCACGTTTTGCTGAATGGGGAATTTATACAATAAACGTTAAAAGGAAAATTCTATGAACGTGAAAAGAAAAATATTGAAAAAGAGCAGTTCTTTTGTTTCTGCTGTTCTTGCAATGGGGATGTTTGTGCAACAAGTTTCAGCAAAAACACCTAGCGATACGCTTGTGATGGCTTGGAATCTCGATCCAATAAGTACATTTGATCCTGCACAACTCAATGACCGTTATGGAGTTGAAGTGGTTAACAATATTTGTGATAATTTAGTCGTTTCTGCTACAGATGATGCTGCTAAAATGGTTCCCTCGTTAGCAAAGAGTTGGGATGTTTTAAGTGATGACCAGAGTACGGTGATTACTTTTCATTTGCGCGATGGTTTAAAATTTTATGATGGTCGTTCTGCTTATGCCAATGATCTTGTTTGGGGTATGAAGCGGGTTGTTAAATTGAAATTGTCCAATGCGGCAACATTTAATGAATATGGGATTACAGAACAAAACGTTGATGAGGCTTTTCAAGCACCGGACGACAAAACGGTGGTGATGAAATTTGATAAGCCTTATCCAGCAGAGCTCATTCTTAGCAATATTTCCACTAATCGCACTGCTGCCTTACTGGATCGTGTGACACTCATGAAAAACGAACAAGATAGCGATATGGGAAATCGATATTTGGCAAGTCATTCTGCTTGTGTTGGTCCTTATCAGTTAGAGAGTTGGCGTCCTGGAGAAGCTCTTTTATTGCGAGCAAGCTCCAATTATTGGGGGGAGGCGCCTAAATTGAAGAAGATTTTAATTCGCCATGTTGCGGAGCCTGGAACGCAACGTTTATTGTTAGAAAAACACGATATTGATGTTGCACGTAATCTGATGCCAGAGGATTTGGCAGATCTCCAAGCAACAACGGATATTAAGGTTGAAAAAGTGTTGGCGCCCTCCATGATCATATGGGGTTTTAATACGACGAACCCTATTTTTGCCAATGAAAAAGTGCGTTTAGCGATGCGCTATCTTATTGATTATGAAGGACTCGGTAAGACTCTTCTCAAAGATGTTGGCATTCCCCGTGCAAGTTTTATTCCTCTTGGTAATCTTGGAGCTTTGGATGAAAAAGAAGGACAACCCTTTAAACTTGATCTCCAAAAAGCAAAGCAGCTTTTAACAGAGGCAGGTTATCCGGATGGTTTTAAGGCCAATATTTTTGCAGGAGCATCTCCTTATCCTTTTGCTTTGCCTATTGCTCAGTCTCTCCAAGACAATGCAAAAAAGGTTGGAGTACGTTTTAAAATTGAACGTTTTGTAGGTACGCAGTTGTTTTCAAAATTTTATGCACGTGGTTTTGATACAATTTTTTTCGGATGGAATAATGGCTCTGCGGACCCCCATACAATGGCTTCACGTCTTATTTATAATCCTGATAATCGTCTTGAGGCGAAAAATACAGGCTATGCGAGTTGGTGCCATGGATATTTTGATGAAACTATGAATCAAAAGGTTCAAGATGCGTTGTTTCAAAAAGATCCAAAGAAACGGGTGCAAATGTATGCTGATTTGCAACGTGAATTTATGCAGAAAGGACCTTATGCTTTTATCTATCAGACATATGTTTCTGTAGCGATGGCACCTGATGTCAAAAAATGGGTTTGGAATAGTGCACCACGTATTTTTTATAGTGCAATTGAAAAATAAGAAGGTATCAAGGTTTATAAAATATAAAAAACATGATCATGATATATTTGATGTATTGCAAAGCTCTTTAACACTTTGCAATACGTTGAATTTTATCGGGAATGGATTACTATGTTGTGTAGAGAATTTTATTTCAAAACGTTCTATTGGGGAGAGAGGTTATTTATCTCGATAAGTTTCACGTATATAGATATTAATATTTGATATTTCAATTTATGTGTATAAAAAAATAATAAATTTGTTTGTTGCAAAAGACAGATGTAACGAATAAAGCAAAATTTAGTGTTTCTGAAAAAATGGGGGACTTTAAAATGTTTTGGTGAGAAAAACTGTTGTATGCAGGTACGTGGGGAAACATCAAGCTACTCTTCTCATATACCTCAGGTTACATTCCTTATGACTTAAAATATGATAATCTATAGGTTCGAAGCTGTTATTTGATACGGAGTTATAATAAAGTTCCAATTTTCTTCTGAAGAAGGGTGAAAATGGGGTTACGAAAAAATTTATTCAGGATTGTCAAAATATCAAATTGTTTTGAGTTTTTTGAAGCAATGAGAGTAGCGCTTTGATGATACTTTTTAGAAAATCGCAAGAAGAAACTTGAAGAAGAAATCTTTTTGATGAAGCAAAGAAGAGTTTTGGTCTGATATGCTCTGAATTATAAGTGCCGTGATATCGCGTGCTATCTTGCGTGATAGCTTTATTTTAATCAGATCGTTTTGCGTTGCATATGTTCGTTTGTCCTATACGTGTTTGGGGGAATGAGCTTTTGAAAAGTGGCTGCTGCTCTTGGAGGTTTTGATATTTTACCTCTAGGAGGCGTGTTTTCTAATCATGATCTTATCATTTTTGCATGTTGTCACATGGGAAGTTATACAATAACCTTAAATCTTAAAAGGAAAATTCTATGAACGTGAAAAGAAAAATATTGAAAAAGGGCAGTTCTTTTGTTTCTGCTGTTCTTGCAATGGGGATGTTTGTGCAACAAGTTTCAGCGAAAACACCTAGCGATACGCTTGTGATGGCTTGGAATCTTGATACAATAAGTACATTTGATCCCGCACAAATCAATGATCGTTATGGTAATGAAGTTCTTGTCAATGTTTGTGATAATTTAGTCGTTTCTGCTACAGATGATGCTGCTAAAATGGTTCCCTCGTTAGCAAAGAGTTGGGATGTTTCAAGTGATGATGACAGTACGGTGATTACTTTTCATTTGCGTGATGGTTTGAAGTTCAATGATGGTCGTCCTGCGAATGCCAATGATCTGATTTGGAGCATGAAGCGGGTTGTTAAATTGAAGATGGCTACTGCGGCGACATTTAATGAATATGGTATCACAGAACAAAACGTTGATGAGGCTTTTCAAGCACTGGACGACAAAACGGTGGTGATGAAATTTGATAAACCTTATCCAGCAGAGCTTCTTCTTAGCCATTTTGCCACTAGTCGTACTCTTGCTTTGCTTGATCGTGAGACACTCATGAAACACGAAAAAAATGGTGATATGGGAAACCGGTATTTAGCAAGCCATTCTGCTTGTGTTGGTCCTTATCAGCTAGAGAGTTGGAGTCCTGGGGAAGGGATTTTGTTGCGTGCAAGCTCCAATTATTGGGGTGAGGCGCCTAAATTGAAGAAGATTTTAATTCGCCATGTCGCGGAACCTGGAACACAACGTTTATTGTTGCAAAAACACGATATTGATGTTGCACGTAATTTGATGCCAGAGGATTTGGCAGATCTCCAAGCAACAACGGATATTAAAGTTGAAAGAGTGTTAGAGCCATCCGTGATCATATGGGGATTCAATGTGACAAATCCAATTTTTGCCAATGAAAAAGTGCGTTTAGCGATGCGCTACCTTATTGACTATGAAGGACTCGGTAAGACTCTTCTCAAAGATGTTGGTGTTCCACGTGCAAGTTTTATTCCTCTTGGTGATCTTGGGGCTTTGGATGAAAAAGAAGGACAACCCTTTAAACTTGATCTTCAAAAAGCCAAGCAACTTTTAACAGAGGCAGGTTATCCAGATGGTTTTGAGGCCAGTATTTTTGCAGGAGCATCTCCTTATCCTTTTGCTTTGCCTATTGCTCAGTCTCTCCAAGACAATGCAAAAAAGGTGGGGGTGCGTTTTAAAATTGAACGTTTTGTAGGTACGCAGTTGTTTTCAAAACTATCTGCACGTACCTTTGATACAATTTTTTTCGGATGGAATAATGATTCTGCGGACCCTCATACAATGGCTTCACGCCTTATTTACAATCCTGATAATCGTCTTGAGGCTAAAAATACAGCCTATGCGAGTTGGTGCCATGGGTATTTTGATGAAACTATGAATCAAAAGGTTCAAGATGCGTTGTTTCAAAAAGATCCAAAAAAACGGGCGCAAATGTATGCTGATTTGCAACGTGAATTTATGCAGAAAGGACCTTATGCGTTTATCTATCAGACGTATCATACCGTAGCGATGACACCTGATGTCAAAAAATGGGTTTGGAATAGTGCACCACGTATTTTTTATAGTGCAATTGAAAAATAAGAGGCTATCAAGTTTATAAAATACAAAAACATGATCATGATATATTTGATGTATTGCAAAGTTCTTTAACACTTTGCAATACATTGAATTTTATCGGGAATAGATTACTATGTTATGTAGAAAGTTTTATTCTAGGAATTCTTATGAAAGATGTGTTTGTGTAGATGTTAAGATTGAATATTTTAACTTCTATTGATACAATTTTCGGGTGGGATAATGACTCTGGACATCCCCATACAATGGCTTCAAGTTTTTTACAACCTTGATAATCGGTTTGAAATTAAAAATATAAGCTGTTCTAGCTGGTGTTATGGGTATTTGGTAAAGCTATAAATCAAAAGTTTAAAGATGTTTTGTTTCAAAAAGATTCACAGAAACGGGCGTAAAGAATTGAAAAATGGTAAGTTTGTTTAGTGAAAAAACAGGTGTAACGAATGTAGCAGAATTCACTGTTTCCGAAATAGCAGGGGCTTTAAAGCGTGTTGTTGAAGAAAAGTTTGGCTATGTACGGGTGCGTGGAGAGATATCAGGTTACCGTGGTACTCATGCTTCAGGACATGCTTATTTTGCTTTAAAAGATGATAAGGCACGGTTGGAAGCTGTTATTTGGCGTGGAGTGATGGAAAAGCTCACATTTCCTCCTGAAGAAGGGATGGAAGTGATTGCTGTTGGTAAACTTACAACTTATCCAGGGTCATCGAAATATCAAATTGTCATTGAGTCTCTTGAACCAACAGGGGTTGGTGCTTTGATGACACTTCTTGAAAATCGTAAGAAAAAGTTTGTAGAAGAAGGCTTGTTTGATGAAGCAAAGAAAAAACCTTTGCCTTATATGCCCCGAATTATAGGCGTTGTAACATCACCAACAGGTGCTGTTATTCGTGATATTATTCATCGTATATCCGATCGTTTTCCGTTGCATATTTTGGTTTGGCCTGTACGTGTTCAGGGGGAAACAAGTGGGAGAGAGGTAGCTGTTGCTGTTGAAGGTTTTAATGCTCTTGCTCCAGGAGGACTTATTCCAAAACCTGATCTTATTATTGTTGCACGGGGAGGGGGAAGTTTAGAAGATTTGTGGGGGTTTAATGATGAAGCTGTTGTTCGTGCTGTTTATGCCTCTGCTCTTCCGGTTATCTCTGCTGTTGGGCATGAAACAGATTGGACTTTGATTGATTATGTTGCTGATTGGCGCGCTCCAACTCCCACAGGAGCTGCAGAAAAGGCTGTTCCTGTTAAGCTTGATCTCGAAGTGTATGTGGCGTCTCTTGGTGCCCGTTTACGCAAGGGATTGATGCGTTATTTTGATTTTCATCAACAGAAATTGCGTGCTATTATAAGAGGGCTTCCGACTGTCGATCAACTTTTTGCTCTACCACGGCGTGGTTTTGATGAAATTTCAAGTCGATTGCTGCGCGCTCTTCATGTGAGCTGCGATAAAAAACAAATTTCTTTTCATGCGCTTGCTATACGTTTTTCACCGCGTTTACTGAATACTGAAAAAGCACAACGCAATACAAAAGAATATACGGCGCGCTTTCATCGTGCTTTTGTGCGTAGTGTGGAAAAACAACGTGCCCAAATGGAGCTTGCATCTAGGCTTTTAAAAAGCACTTCGTATCAAAATATTTTAGAGCGTGGTTTTGTTTTGGCTTTGGGGAAAGATCATAAGCCTATCAAACGGTTGGTTCAGTTTCCTGAAACAGGGCAAATAAATTTACGCTTTTTTGATGGAGATATCAGTGTTGCAACACAAGAACCTGTTTTTTCTAAACGGTCAAAACACAAGCAGATAAAGTCGCCAAGCGATGATCAAGGAACTCTCTTTTAATACGGTTAATGCTATGCTTACGGAAGGTCTTCTTAAGGGAGTGGATGGAAAAGTTCGTTGCGCATGGGCTGGAACGGATCCACTTTATTGTGCTTATCATGATACCGAATGGGGAAAGCCTGTTTTTGAGGATATTCGTTTGTTTGAGAAAATTTGTCTTGAAGGTTTTCAAGCGGGGCTTTCTTGGTTTACAATTTTAAAAAAACGCTCTTTTTTTCGCATTGCATTTGATCACTTTGATTTTGAAAAGATTGCTCATTATGATGAGCCAAAAGTGAAAATGTTAATGCAGAATAAAGGCATTGTTCGTCATCAAGGAAAAATTCAATCGGTACTTAATAATGCATTGAGAGCACAAGAAATTATAACTGAGTGGGGGAGTTTGTCCCACTATTTCTGGTCTTTTCAGCCACCACCATTAGAACGTTATGAAAAGATAGACTTTCAAACACTGTCGGCTCATCCCATAACCCCTGCTTCTCTTCGTCTTTCTCAAGATTTGAAGAAACGTGGCTGGACATTCGTTGGCCCTACGATTTGTTATGCTTTTATGCAGTCCGTAGGGATTGTTAATGACCATCTTGAAGGATGTTTTTGTCGATAAATTGGCAAACTTCCTTTTGTAAGGGTAATGACCAATAAGATAATAATTGAATTATTTAATAAATATATAGATTATACAACTCCGCTGTATAAGATAATCGAAATATACAAACTATACAATATTCATGATTTTCTACTTTTGTTGGCATTAAAAACGATAAGGGTATATTTTTGAGGATGAAAAAATAGGTGCAAAAAGGAGTGATATCTTAACTGTTATGTATCTGAAGTTAGATAATAGTGATGCCTTGTATATTTTAAAGAAACATTTAGTACATCAAAGACCATTTCGCGACGCGGCTCGTGAATGATGTGATAGTAAATCCATTGTGCACTTCATCTTGATGCTTATGAAGGAGAAAATCAGCACTATCACACACTTTACGAGCTCCCAATGTTGTGCAAAAGTCTTTGGCATTTATAATGGTTCAGAAGAGCTGTTGTTCTTTCCGTTAATGACATGACCGTTATAACTAATGAATATTTTATTCCTGTTTATTGACAAATGCAAAGTGGTTTTTAGATGGGGTGCTGTTATTGCATTGCTTTACTTTGCCTGTATAACTGTTGGTTTATTTGTATATAGGTCGATTGCCCAATACTTATCTAGGCAATAAAAATGAAATGCAGCGATGAAAAATTGAAGTTAAATGACTCAAGCTGCTTGTGTTGGGTTTTATTATCTGATAGCTTCCCTTCATTAGAGAGGAATTTTGCTGCGTGTGAGCTCCAGTTTTGGGAGGATACTTAAGCTCAGACAGACTGGTATTCACTGCATTGCTTCATTGAATCTCTGTATGTTTCCGCTGGAAACGAGAGTTTTGTTGCGATATGTTGCTTTCTGTTCTGTTTTTATAGTGGTAAAGCAATTGCACACTAAAGTTTAGAAGGGTTTATATTCGTTATGTCTTTTGGGGGGGGTGTCTAATGAATTTTGTTTTTATCAATGAGGGAATGCATTTTAGTGTGTGTTCTTTTATTTCAAGCTTTATTTCTCAAAAGATAAAGCTTGAAAGGAATGATTCTTCTCATTTTTCCTTTATCTTTGTTAACGCGTTTGATTTTGTTGGTAAAAACGTAAAACTTTTGATACTTAGTTTTCAAAAGATTAAGCAGATTTTTGTGAGGGGGTAGAGTTTTAGAAAAGATATTTTCTTATGTCGTTCTGTTATTTCAGTGCAGCTTTGATCATGTAGTAAAGATGTGTTGCATCTTGAAACTGAGTGTTTGAGGGGGCAATTATTTTTTTTAAAGCTCACTATTTTGGGGAGGCTACAAGGCTTATTGATGATTAATGGGGGACTGGTGTAGTGCATTATCATATGGAAAGAAAGGTTATGAAAAGAATGTAATGCTGGTTAGCAAAACATCTATTCATGTACGCTATGGTTTTATTGAGGCTTAAACCAATGAATTTATAAAGTGGATGACTCTGTATAGGCGATTAGAACGTATTTGTTCAATGTGTATAATTATAAATTTACCATGTGATTTCAGTGTCATTAATTGATAAAAAATAAATAAAGGGAAAATTTATGAACTTGAAGAAAAAAATATTGAAAAGTAGTGGTTCTCTTGTTTCTGCTCTTATTGCACTGGGGGT
>NZ_JBHIOO010000029.1:0-9595 GCF_042195585.1 Bartonella sp. AS69XJJH
GTTTTCCTGTGTCCTTACAGCCCTGCCTTTTTCTTCTTTGCTCTTTTCATGACGTGCTACAAAGGCATTGGCTTCATCATTCCATAACAAAGAATCCTGCGCTACTCCTTCAGAAACTTCCTTAATCCGTGCATTCACATTCTTGATATTTGCATCAAGACCAGTAAATGCACTACCAACATTATCAAAGGAACTGTCTGTTATATTACCAGCTGTATCAACCTTGGATAACTTGTAAGTTGGTCCTGTAAACGTACCTTCAACAAATTTTGCATCGCCACCAAGGAATTTAGCTACATTCTGAGAAATTGTGTTGATCTGGCTACCATTAATCGCATCATGTGAACTCTCACCAATAGCACCATCTTTTACATTATGAAGTGCAACTGGTCCTGCATCCTTACCTTTTCCTAAAGTCACGCTCGTGTAATCAATGCTGCCATTATCACCATCTTTTTTATCGTAGAGAACCACTGCTGAATCATCAGACTGAAGGCTACTGGAAAGATCCTTCAGACTTGCATCAAGCTGACCTTTGTTAACCGCTTCATTGTCATTCTCTGCTGCCTTAACACCGGAAAGTATTCTATCTTTACTATCCTTATCCGCAATACTGATGCTCGCACCTGCTTTTTCACCACCAAGATTGATCATATTTGTCGTGTCATCAAACTTAACAAGGCTATCTCCCACAACCTGGGTAATCTCTTTGTTAATTTCATTCTTAATATTCGTAAAAGAACTTCCTACACCAGCAAGTGCTGCCGATACACTCGTATAATCCTCTTCTCCAGAGTTGCCATCTTCTGTAATGGTTTTTACCTTGAATGTAGGTCCAACCCATTTTCCTTCCTTATATTCAGCGCCACCGCCTAAATAAGTTGCAACTGTTTTATTCGTATCAAAAAGCTGAGAACCATTAACCGCATCACTCGAGCTTGCAGAAACATCGCCATTGGAAAGAAACTTAATTTTACTGTTGCCTTTCCCATCACCCTCTCCATGTGTCGCTACAAACGCCTTTTCAGAATCACTCCACAACAAAGCATTCTGCTTAATATTTTCAGTAACCTCCGTGTTGTTTTGGGTAAACTCTTTTTGAAGTTTCTCAAAAGATGTTCCTACGCCCTCAAAAGCTTCCGATACAGTATCATACTTCTTCTCTTCAACTTTAGTACCATCCTCATTAACGGTCTTAACCTTAAAACTTGGTGCTGTCCAAGTTCCACCTTCATACCTAGCATTACCGCCTAAAGACTTCGCAACCTCACCACCCAATTTATGAAGCTGGTTACCCGTTACGGCATCCGTAGAACCATCCTTAATGGCGCCATCTAAAAGAGATGTAAGCTTACTATTGCTTTTGCCTTCTTTCTCTCCATGCGTCGCTACAAACGCACCTTTATCCTTATCCCACAACAAAGCATCAGCTTGAGCAGCGGTAATCTCATTGGTAATCTCTTTATGAAGATCCGTGAAAGAAGTTCCTACACCGGCAAACGCTGAAGCCACATCTGTATAGTTTTCCTCACTCTCACTACCATCAGATTTTATTATCTTAACCGTAAATTTAGGTTTACTCCATTGGCCATTCTCATACTGAGCACCGCCACCTAAAGACTTCGCAACATCGCCACCCAATTTATGGAGCTGGTTACCCGTTACCGCATCCGTGGAGGTTGCAGTAATGTCTCCATTTTTAAGAGACGTAATCTTGCTGCTGCTATTATCTCGTCCATGCTGCGCAACAAACGCATTATTCTCTTGGCTCCAGTTCAATGAATCACTTTTTTCACCAGCAATTTCTTTGGAAATTTCATTTTTAATATTCGTGATAGAATCACCAACACCAGCAAAGGCAGACGCCACATTGTCATAAGTCGAGTCAATGACATTGCCATCAGATGCAAATTTCTTAACCGTGAATGTAGGGGCGGTCCATGTGCCGTTCTCATACTGAGCGCCACCACCTAAAGATTTCGAAACTCCAGTGCCTAACGCATGAAGCTGGGAACCATTAACGGCATCGATTGAGCTAGCAGTAATGTCACCATTCTTAACTGCCTGAATCTTTTTACCTCCAGCATTTATACCAGAAGTGGTTATTGTTGGACCATTGGCAATTACTAAACCTGTTGCGTCTAAGGTGTTGTTTCCTACTTGTATTTTATCAACTAGGATACCCCTAGCGAGATCAAATTTTACCTTATTGTCTTTATCACCTTTTGTGACTGTGAGATTTGTACTTCCAGCTGCCAAATCCAGTGGGCTGGTTGAATTAACACTCGTCGTATTTTTACCGTTAACAGAAAGATCCCAATTTGGGTTTACAGTGTCTTGTAGGGCTTTTAGCTGTGCAACATTCACGGCATCAGTGTCGTTCGTGCCAGCTGCAACATGTATAATCCGTCTGGTCAACTCCCCCAGATCAACATCGTTACGAATAGCATTTCGACCAATACTAAGTGCACCAATAGCGGTTCTCCATGTGCCGCCTTGTTTGTCTGAGTTCTTTCTAGTACTGGGATCGTAACCTCCAATACCAACATCAACATCAACATCTACCTCAGAGCCTGAACCTAAGGCAATACTACTGTAAACTGATGCTTCCGTACTAGCACCAAGAGCCAACGCACTATTACCACTGGCCCTCGACCACGAACCAAAAGCCAACGCTTCATAGCCGCTGGCTCGCGAGTTAAAACCAAAAGCCAACGCACTATTACCACTGGCTTTTGCCAGGGCACCAACAGCAGTTGCATTGTTGTCGCTGGATTTTGCTAAAAGACCAATAGCAATTCCATTTTCGGCGTTTGATTCAACGAGTGCGTCGCCACCAATAGCAATTGAATATGAGCTGCCAGCTATAGGAACCCGAAAATGTATCTCGGGAGTACCGGTAGTATTAACTCTCACGCCTTTTGTTAATTCATAAAGCTGGGAACCATTCACGGCATCGGTTGACGTTTCTGAGAGTTCACCAGGAGAAATATCCACAAGACGCCGTGCCTCACCTTCACTACTCCGAAAAGTTACTATAGTTAATGGTGAGGTAGGAGCAATAGTTATCTTCCTTTCATCATCCGCTCGGGCTAATCCACCGGGTAAGCTTCTTAAAAAAGGAAAGCTGCCTGTGTTTTCATGCCTATCATTACCTTGAGATAGATTATCTTGTTTTCCCCCAATAGCATGGGGTTCCTTTATCTCAACAATCTGATGATTTAAACCTGCCAAATCACTATTAGTGACAGAAAATGCATCCGCAACACTTTTATAACCTTCTACATTCTTATAACCTTCCGTACCTGCAAATGCAGTATCAAAAGCAGCTTTAGTCTGAAACCTAATATTAGAGCTTAAGTTCTTGGGGGCATCCTCCCCCTCCACAAATGCAGAGCCACTATCTCTATACAATTTACTGCCAACTACGTAGGCTGGCGGTATACCTTTAAGCGCATTTGTACCACCACTAAAGTCGTTTGATATGTTATTTAAAATCTGAGTAGCAGCAACAACAGGAGAAACATTTGATAAAAATATAATCACTGAAGCCAATGAAAGCGCTTTAATAAAAAGCCGTCGATAAAACGAGCAAGAATTTTCACAATCATTCACCACGAGCGCTTTTGGTGTGGTATATAATTTTTTCATAACAAATTCTCCAAATAAGAAATACATATTTAGAACATTAAAAAGTCATATTTCAGTGCTAGGGGTAATTAACGACGTGATTTTTGTTTGTTCTCTATAAAGTTTGAGTTTGCCGCAGAGGCGAACAGGAGTAATCAGAAGTCCAGCAAGGTTGCGATGGACGTTGATTAATGATTTGGTTAATGGGCTTTTTATTTTTTCCGCCTTTAAGGAGAGTGCTTTTTTTGCAACAAACCTCCTGAATGAGGGTGCGAAACGGATATGAAGAAGACATACTTGCACCCTATTGTCAGATCTGCGGTTTATAGTTTTTAAAGTAAAAGAGTTCATTTTGTATGCTTAAAAGGCTGTAAGGTATTATTAGGGGAAAAGGTTAAGTTGTCTGCTGAATGATTTAGAGCACTTGTTGTGGAATTATTACGCTTTTATCGTGGGGATAAGCAGCGTACTCTTGAGCTTTAATTTTTTTCTCAAAGAGCTTTAAAATAAAATGAAGGTGATTGTTTGTTTTTTTCATAATCCGTCGCACCTCCCCCTGCGAGCATTTTTCTGTTTTTACCAGAATGAGTCTTACTAAAGAATATTTTGTGATGTTATAGACTATTGAGTAGAATGGCAAGAGGAAAATGAATTTAATTATTTTTACAGAATGAGTCTTTCCGATTTATACAACCGTGAAATATCCTTATAACTTTAAAATTCATAGCTTCCATGCACTATAGGCTTGTCTGAAGGTTTTATTTCATAGTTTGTTTTAGGTGTTCCATTTTGATCAAAATGAGTCTTACTAATAATTGCCGCTGTTGCGTGCCTTATGATTGCTACTGCTGTGTACAGAGCAAATAAATAAAACAATAATAATGCGATTTTTGATTTTTTTAAACGTATCCCCCAATGGATATTTTCTATCAATGAAATTATAGAACGTACAATTTTAAAATACTGTGCGATTATTTAAAATACTGTGCGATTACGCACTCTAACAATTTATATGAGAGTATTACGCTGTATTTATAAAATTTTTGTTAAAGTAATTCACTTTTTACTAAAATCAAGATCACCAAGATTATTACTATAGAATACATTGTTATGAAACTTTATAATTATACTACTCTATGGCTTTCTCTGTAAAATATTACTTCTCTATAATATAAAATTTCGCCCTTGTCTGATGAGACAAGGGCGAAACTTCGCTTAAATTGTAGTTTTTCATATTCTCTGGTGTTATTTTAATTTCAGAGTTATTCCACCACCTACACCCCACTTACCTCCGGCACTGGTTGCTGATAGATTAGAACGAATCTTGCCATCTTCAGATGTATAACCTGCACCAATCGCAAAGGCAGATTGTCCACGCCAAAAACCGCCACCAAATGAAACACTCACAGATCCTGGGTCATCGAAGTAACGTAAGTTAGACACCGCCAAACCAATCGCTGCTGCTTGCCTTGCCTCTTTGCGCACATTCGTAATATCATAACTTAGTGCGTCAAACTTCACATCGGTATAGGATTTTGCCTCGTTAACACCATTATTGACTTGATCGTCCGTATACTTTTTCGCACTTTCAAGAGTAACCTTCATCTGCTCCGCGGTATGATCGTATAACTGACCACCATTCACTGCGTCCTTAGAGCCATGTTCAATTTTTCCATCTTTAACATTCGTAATCAAAACAGGATCACTGTCATCGACACCTTTTAGAGTGATGCTATTGATTTTCTTTCCGCTATCTTTATCAACATCATAGCTAACCGCAACATTCACCTGTTTTTCAATGTTATCTACTCTGTTTTTAATGACGTCTACCCGATAACCCATCTTCTGAAACTGATCCTCAGTCACCTCATAAGTTGACTTTTCTAAAGTTTCACTAGGAGCAACAGTTACCGTGGTTGAATTATCCGCCTCATCTATAGCGTTTTCTTCCTCATCTATGGCAAGAGGTAAGCTTCTTAGAAGACGTGCACTTCTCATAAAAGGAAAGCCTTCTGAAATAATATCCGAAGGATCACCATTTTGTGGTTTATCCTCTGTTTCACCAATACCGTTCATAACCCGCTCATTTAAACCTGCCAAAGCACTATTAACGCCAGCAAATGCATCCGCGACATTAGTATACTCTTTATCAATCTCATTCCCTTTCTTATCAAAGGCTTTAACTGTAAATGTAGGAGCTGACCATTTTCCCGCTTTATCATATCCAGCACCACCGCCAAAATAACTTGCAAATGCCTGAGTCATAAGATAAATTTGACCACCATTTACTGCTTCGGTCGATGTTGCCGTAAATGCACCCCCCTTAACACCAGAGAGAACTCGTGGAAAATTAACACTGTTTGCAATATCTATTCTATTACCACCCTTGTCTCCACCAATCGTAATAAGCCCAGCGCTATTTTGCTTAACAAAACTATCACCTGCCACACTTTCGATCTTTTGATTAAGATTCGTAAAAGAACTACTTACACCAGAAAGCGCTTCCCCAACATTCTTATAGTTCTTTTCAGTCCCACTACCATTTTTATCAAAGACCTTAACTGTAAAAGTAGGAGCATTCCAGTTTCCATCTTTATCATATCCAGCATTATCACTAAAATAACTAGCAACTACATTGCTCATGGCATAAAATTGAGAGCCATTTATCGCATCAGTCGATGTTGCTGTAATCGCACCAGCCTTAACACCCGCAAGAGTCCGTGCCATATTATCAACATTCGCGATATTTACCTTGGCCCCACTTACTTTTCCACCAATGGTAATAAGTCCTGCTGCATCTTGCTTAACAAGGCTGTCACCTGTCGCATCAATGACTATATTTTCAATCTTTTTATCAAGATTCGTGAAAGAACTACTTACGCCAGTAAAGGCATCCGCAACATTCTTATAGTGCGTTTCAGCTCCATTACCATCCTTATCAAAGACCTTAACTGTAAAAGTAGGAGCACTCCAGTTGCCATCTTTGTAGCTAGCACCACCGCCAAAATAGCCTGCAACTACATTGCTCATGGAATAAAGTTGAGAACCATTTATCGCATCAGTGGACGCTGCTGTAATCGAACCAGCATTAACTCCTGAAAGAGTCCGTGCCGCATTATCAATATTTGCAATGCTTACCCTAGTTCCACTTACTTTTCCACCAATGGTAATAAGTCCCGTATCATCTTGTTTAACAAGACTATTACTTGCCGCCTTAATATTTTCAATCTTTTCATCAAGATTTATGAAAGAACTACTTACGCCAGTAAACGCATCTGCAACATTCTTATAGTTCTTTTCAGCTCCATTACCATTTTTATCAAAGACCTTAACTGTAAAAGTAGGAGCTATCCAGTTTCCTTTTCTATCGTATCCAGCACCACCCCCAAAAGAGATCGCAGTACTGATGCCTTGGGAAAAAAGCTGGGAACCATTGACTGCATCATATGAGATTGGCGAAACCCAACCATCAGCAACACCAGTAAGAGTCCTCAATCCATGAGAACTATTTGCGATATTTATTCTATTGCCACCTACGTTCGCACCAATTGTAATAAGTCCTGATGTATCTTGCTTAACAAGCTTATCATACCTGGTTTCAGCGACATAACTCTGCAAACCATTCAACGCAGAACCAACATCTCTATATATTTTACCGTTAATTATATAGGTTGGCGCAATACTTTTACGTATATTTGTACCTCCACCAAAATACTGTTCTACATTACCCCAAAGATCACAAGCAGAAGCAGGAGAAGCATTTGATAAAAAGACAGCCACTGACACCAATGAAAGTGTTTTAATAAAAGGTAATCGATAAGACGAGCAAGAATTTTTTAAATTATTCACTGCAAGCGTGTGTGGTGTGGTATATATTTTTTTCATAATAAATCCTCTAAGTAAAAAACATATTAAAAACATTAAAAAGACATATTCCGGTGCTATTAAGCTCCAGAGTTAGTTTTTTCTTGTTTTATAAAAGATTAGGGTTGTCATAATGGGGAAGAGGACTATCTAAGATATCAATGGGATTGTGGTTCACGTTGATTGATAGCCCAATTAATAAGGTTTATTTCCCCTTTTAGGGGGGATTTTCTTTCTGTAGCAGAGCCTTTAGATTTAAAGGTGAAGAAAGGTGAAAGAAGTATAGAGAAGACATGTTTGCGCACTATTGTTAGGTATTGTGTGTTAAGAAGCAATAAAGGGTGTTTATTGCGGAAGAGGGTTAATTTGTTTGCTGAGTAGCTTAGAGCGTTTTTTGTAGGGTTGTTGCGCTTTTTTCGTGAAAATAAGCGAGATACCTCTGGGTTTTATATTTGTACCGCTTAAAGCTTTTTGAGATCAGATGGTTGTGATTTTGTAATTTTTTCATAATTTACCGCACCCCGCTTTGCGAAAAGATTTTCAGTATCTTTTAACTAATTTCCCGTATTCTTACAGACTATTAAAAAAATAGCAAGGGAAAAAATGATTTAATTATTTTTTATATAATCCGTCTTTCTGATTCATGAAATAATTCTAAAATTCATAGCCTCATTGTTTACACTTTAGACTTTTATAAAACTGCTGGTGCATCGTCATGCTTTAAATGCTCCTGTTATGATCAAAGTGAGTCTTACTTAATCATTCCTGCTGCTGTATACAAAGAAAATAATAAAAATAGAAAAAATGAGATTTTTTATTTCTTTAAGCATACCCCAAAATGAATATTTCTATTAATAAACTTATAAACTGTACAGTTTTACAATATTGTGCGATTGCGCGCACTCTATTAATTTATATGAAGACATCACTCTGCATTTGTAAATTTTTTTGTTAAAATACTTCGCTGTAAATAAAATCAGCCCCACTAAGATCATTATTACAGAACACATTGTTATAAAACTTTATAAGTATACTAATCTATGAATTTCTGTGTAAAATATCACTTCTTTATAAAATTTTTACCCTTGTCTGATGAGACAAGGACGAGTGCGTTTTTTTATTATTAATTCAGCGTTAAGTTTACTCCTGCACTTAACTCCCTGTGACCTCTTGCACTCGTAACAGATATATTAGAGAGAATCTTTCCATCTTCTGACATATAAACGGCTCCAATAGCACAAGCCAATCGACTACGCCATAAACCACTACCAAAACAAACACTTAAAGACCAAGGGATATCAAAATAACTTAAATTCGATACTTCTAAACCAACAGAGACCGCCTGTCTTGCTTTTTTCTAAGCTGTCTCAATATCATATCTAATGCTTCAAATTTTGTATCCGTATAAGATTTTGCATCATTAACAACATTATTCATCGCATTATCCTTGGATTCAGAAAAACATTTATCTGTATATTTTTTCGCATCACCAAAAACTGTCTTAATCTGCTGCTCACTGTTATCTAATTGATCACCTTTTATGGTATTATACAATCCAACAATAATATTATTACAATATACATGCCTCTTATAAGGAAAAAACTTTCTTAAAAATAAATATCGATTACTCAAATAATTCCTTTTGGAGATGATAAATGATTTTTTCATATAAAATTTTACAATAAAAAATATATTTTTACTCGAAATACGCCCTTATCTTATATTGCTATTCATTTACGATAAGAATAACTTTCCTTCTCTTTAAATGCCACATGTAACGCATTTGATAAGAGAAGGAAAATTTATTTCGAATTTTCTATTGTTAATTCAGTGTTACCCTAAATCCAGCACCTACACCCCAATGTCCCCCAGCACTCGTTGCAGATATGTTAGAGCGAAATCTTCCATTTTCAGACATATAACCAGCTCCAATAGCAAGTGCAGATTGACTGCGCCATACACCCGTACCAAGTGAAAAACTTAATTTTCCCGGTGTATCGTCATAGCTTAAATTAGATACCGCTAGACCAATAGCAGCCGCTTGTCTTGCTTCTTTCCGAACATCCTCAATAGCATAATTCAACGTCTCAAACTTCATATC
>NZ_JBHIOO010000030.1:0-8671 GCF_042195585.1 Bartonella sp. AS69XJJH
TAGAAGAGAGCATTTGGCATGACTAAGTAACTGGCCGTTTGTGCTACAGGGACGATCACACTTGGACCAGAACCAGAGCCATTTCCAGAACCAGAACCATTTCCAAGAAGTTCTGGTTGCAAACGGAAATCCCAGAAATTTTGGTTCTTTTCATCAAAGAGGTTTTGTGCAATATCGGCTTGTCCATGGCTTGAATTTGCTCCATAGGCACGGAGAGTATATTTATCAGGTAAACCACCTCTTGTGGTATAGCCGTTTACGAGTTTGAAAGAGTCTTCTTCTGCTTTTCCAGAAACTTGAATGAGTGAAAGACCACGGACATTGGCAGCTGCAGAGGTATTTGCTGCGACATTGTCATCATCTAAGCGCCCCGTAACATAAACAGATGTGTTACCAGAGACATCTCCATTGATCAAAAGTCTATCGGTTTTTTGGTCATTTATTGCAGCACCATCACTCCATCTTGCGTTAAAGTAAATCTTTGCATCACCCGTTGCGTTGTAGACTTCTTGCGTGTCTGGTTTACCAGAACCTATATGCAATGTTTGGTAATGATCTTCTGTTGGTTTATCAAAAACAATGGAGCTGTTGTTGAGACTAAGCGTGGAAACATCAGAACGAGATCTTTGAGCAATTTCAAGCAGATTGCCATCAGCATCTTTTTCGTTTTTGCTGATCTTCAACGTCCATGTTGTATCGTTTTTCAGATCAAAGTGTACATTTCTGTCTTTAGCAATATTCGTTCTGCCTTCTAGAGTAGACTGATCAGCGCTTAAGGTGAAGGTGCCGTTGGAGATCGCTTTAGCCTCTTTACCATCCCACAAATCTTTATCTTTCCATAACGTTTTGTCCCAAAAAATACCATCTCCTAATAATACGTCGGCATGGATTTCTGAATTTTTGAGATTGACTGTACCGATTGATGGAGCAGCAGCATCTTCGATGCTTTTTTCAACAAAAGCTCCAACGAGAATACCAGTACCATTTTCAGCATGAAGTTCTGCGTTGGTCAGATTGGTCTCATTGCTATGATATTTTTGTGGATCATGCGAGCCATTTGGATTGTTGTCAGAGAAAGTTGTGAATTGTAAACCGGCAACTTCTGCTGTGGCAGAAACATCTTTCAGATCAATATGGCCGCCATTTATTACAACCAGTGCAGCTTTTTTTGCTTCTATTTTATTTTTCTTCCCATTCTGAAGAGCGTCGGATTGGGTATCTAGATCTTTAGAATTAGCATCAATAGCGCCATTGCTCGTTTTAATTGTACTACCTTCAATGGCAAAAAGACCAACATCAACATTTTGAATGGTTGTTTTGCCATTTAACTCAACTATACTATCGGCCTCCCAAGTGCTTACACCAACGGTTGGTTTTTTGGATTTACCACCGGTTATTGTTAAATCTCCACTAACGATTTTACTCCCACTATCAGCATAAAGACCTTCATCAAAATTTTGAATGGTTGTTTTGCCCGTTAACCTAACTTCACTACTAGAGTCCGATGTCCATACACCAGTGCGTTCGTTGTCGGGGCCTTGATCAATCGCTTCACCACCGATTATCGATAAGTTTTCGCTAACGATTTTACCACCAACACTTGCTCCAAGACCGTTCCAAGTATTGTTAATTGTTGTATCGCCATGCAATTCAATTCTGCTATCAGGACCAATTGCAAGTGCACCGGTTCCTTTGCCACCCACCATTAGAGTAATATTCGTGGCATCAATTTGTCCAGCATTTTCTGTAAGTAATACGCTTTTACCTTCATCCCCAATTCCTCCTATGGCAATTCCTCCTGCCATTGTGATCTTAGATCCTGAACCCTCTGCATAGAGTGTATTACCTTTAGATGATGCGACTGTAACATTGTTGTTTAAAGTAATGGTGCTGCCGTTCTTAGCATATACCGCATAAGTGCTCCCATCGAATACTCCTCCAGACACTGTTATTGTTGAGTGATCCTCTGCAAATATGCCTTTTATTACTTCAGTGACGGCTACATTGTTTAAAGTCACAGTGCTGTTTTTAACACTTATTCCTAAGGATATTGGATTATCTTCATTATAACTCGATATTACCACATCTTCCAGCTTGTTTTTTTCACTCTTACTGTTAGAGAAGGAAGCACCAATGCTAGATAAGGAGGCTCCACTTCCAGAAGTTGTAATTTTTCCCTTAGTCATTTGAAGTGTAGCACCGTCTTTGGCTTCAAGGCCTAAGAAAATACCAGAACCAGTGCCTTTAATGGTTGTGCCATCCAGTAACTCAATCGCACTATTAGCACCTTCTGCTGTTACAGCATAGACGGTTTTGTTTGTGCCTTGGTTTATATCTTTATACGTAACAATGGTTAAATGTTTTCCAATGATTTTTCCACCGTCTTTTGCGTGAATAGTTTCATAGGTTTTATCGGATACTTCTTCTTGTTTACCATCAGAAACTTCGAGGGTTTCAGCATGTGCACTGAACTGGATGTTGAACAGAATGATAGCGGCTGCAGCCGTGCATGATAAAAGGGATGTTTTATACACTAGTATTTTCCTTATGAGAGCCCCCAAAATTCATTTCCCCGCGAATTTCATAAGAAGAAGTGAAAATGGATAGTTTTTTTTAAATTCAGTAATTGTCTTTATTTGGTAAGACATTTTTGGTTTTTTGTCAAAATTAAAAAATAATTGATATTAATTATGTCTAATACAAAATGTATTTATAATTGATTTTATTTAAAGAATTATAATTTTGAATATTATTATTCAGAGAAATATTCTGAGATACTGATATAGTGGTACCATGACATCTTTTAAGTGATGGTAGAGATTATTAGATAATGCAAATTGGAGTTATGAGGGAACAAAAAAAGGTGTAGAAGAAGCTTGTAAAAAAGCTAACTTAATTAGGTTTAAAGTGGGTTTTCACCTTTCAACACAGTAGTATTAACTTATTTCTAATAGACTTCTCTTTTTCTCAAAGTAGGAAGTACCCTTCATCCATTGGGGATGAAGTGCTCTGTTGCATTTGTTGTGTCTTGTCTTGGTTCTTTTCGTAAAGAGCTAAGTATAAAGAGGGAAGGGTGTTTTAAAAGGAAAAAAGGCAGCGCATTGTGCTGCCTTTTTTAAATCGAATAGAATAAATAGGCTATTTTTACAGCCTTGAGTTAAAACTGATAGCGTATTCCACCTGAAAAACTTGCACCACTTATACCCGTTTTCTGAAGCTTTTGTTGATAGCTTACATCACCATAAAGGGAGAAATTGTGAGACAGTTGCGCATTAATGCCAACGCCGCCCTCAATTGCCGTTCCCATGGGATCAAGATCAAAATTCTTGCTAATTTGTACTTTTCCCTTATCACCAAAAGTTTTGATTAAGTTTACTTTTCCATAGAAGGAAATGGCAGGACCATTTTCAGTGGTCATAATGGTTTTGGTTAAACGTCCACCAACACGGATCAACCATTGAGAAGGATTTTTCATATCAATTTTTAAATTATCAGCATCTTCAATGGTATCAAACATCAAATGTTGATAAGCAAGTTGTATTTGGGGCTCGAAGGTTACTCCTTCCATTCCGATAGAAAATTGTTTGCCAACGGTGGTGGAAATACTCAACATTTTTACATTGTTCAATTTCGCGGTTTTACCAATGATGGCATTGGTGATATCGCCCTTTATTATCCCATAGGATAAAAGCGTATCGATATAGAAACCACTGTCATGCTGTACACTACCATAGGCAGTGAGAGACCATTTATCTAGGGTGCTTTTACTTGCATCTTGCATCTCTTTTGGAGTGAAAGACAGTTGCCCATAGGTACCTAAAAGACCAAGATGTGTAGTAGTGCTTTGCCCTTCAATTGCTGCTAATGTGACACCGGCTTGGAGAGCAGCATAGCGGATATCAGTGCCATAACCATATTTAAGAGGTCCGCGTTTCGAGGATAAGGTACCTGTACCCCCATAGGTAGAGAGGAAGAAATTGTTTTTTAGATTGTTCTGCTCTCCAAAGACTGTTGTTCTCATATTGGCTAAAAGTGCATTTTGCTTGGCCATATCGGCCAATCCAGCATAAAATAGGGCATTTGGCATAACCAAATAGCTTGCCATTTGTGGTACAACGGTTCTTACTTTTGAATTGGGGTCAAGAAATTCAGGCTGCAAGCGGAAATCCCAGAAATCTTTATCCTTTTCATCGAATAAGTTTTGGTTAGCATTGGCTTTGCCATAGCTTGATACTGGTCCATAGGCAGTTAGCGTATATTTATAAGGAGTTCCTCCTATGGTGGTATAGCCATTTTTCAATTTAAAGGAGTCTTCTTTTGCTTCTCCAGAAACTTGAATAAGTGAAAGTCCACCTATATTTGAAGAAGCAGAAACATTTTCTACATTCTCTTTATCTCCTGAGACTTTGACATAAACTGTTGTGGTGCCTGCTACATCACCGTGAATGAGAAGCCTATCGGTTTTTTGTGCATCTATTGCAACACCATCACTCCATATAGCGTTGAAATGAATTTCTGCCTCACTAGAAGCATTATAGACGGCTTTGGTATCTGGTTTACCAGAACCTATATGCAATGTATGATAATGATCTTCTACCGGTCCATTAAAAACAATAGAACTATCATTGAGATTGAGCACAGAAATATCAGAACGTGACCTTTGAGCAATAGCAAGCAGTTTTCCGTCATCATCGGTTTCTTTTGTACTGGTTTTCAATATCCATGTTGTCTTGTTTGTCAAATCAAAGCGTGCAGTTCTGTTTTCTGCAATTTTTGCTCTTCCCTTTAATACGGAGTGATTAGCATTTAGTGTAAAAGCAAAGTTATTTTCTTTAGTTGATGCTTTGGCTGCTAATAAAATATCGGCACTGATTTCTGAATTTTTGAGATTGGCTATACCGATTGATTGGTCTGCGTTAATTCCAATACTATTTTCAGTGCGAATCTTTGTATTTGTCAAGTTGATTTCTAAGGCATTATCGTCCTCGGATTTATCAAATGTTATGCCACTGTTTTCTGCTGTTGCAGAAACATTTGTTACATCAATATATCCGCTATTTTTTAAAACAAATGCTGATCCTTTTGCTGCTACGGTCCCTCCAGTCATTTTAATCGTGCCACCGTTTTCTGCATAAAGCCCGATGAAAGTATTGCTAATTGCTGTATTTCCATGCAATTCAATTAAGCTGTAAGGATTGCTGGCAGCTGTACCGTATCCGTTGCCATCCATCGTTGTTAGAGCAACGTCTGTGACCTTAATATGTCCACCGTTCATTGCAAACAATGCCATGGTTTTCGCAGTTACTGTTCCACCAGTCATTATAATTGTGCCACTATTTTCTGCTTCAAGTCCGGTTACAGCATTATTAATTGTTGTCTTTCCATATAATTCAATCAAGCTTTTAGGATCGGTTGCAGCAGCACCATAGTTACCATTTGTTGTTGTTAAAGCAACATCTGTGACTTTAATATGCCCACCGCTTTTTGCAAGCACTGCCACGTTTGTTGCGGTTACAGCTCCTCCCGTCATTGTGATTGCACCACTGTTTTCTGCATTAAGCCCGATGAAAATATTATTAATCGTTGTCTTTCCATATAATTCAATCAAGCTTTCAGGATCGGAGGTAGCTGCTCCGTATCCGTTGCCATCCATCGTTGTTAGAGCAACATCTGTGAGCTTAATATGTCCCCCGCTTTTTGCAAGCAATGCCATGTTTGTTGCGGCTACAGTTCCACCCGCCATTGTGATAGTACCACTATTTTCTGTATAAAGTCCGATGAAAGCATTATTAATCGTTGTCTTTCCATGTAATTCAATCAAGCTGTCAGGATCGCTGGTAGCTGCACCGTATCCGTTGCCATCCATTGTTGTTAGAGCAACATCTGTGACCTTAATGTGTCCACCACTTTTTGTAAGTACTGCCGCGCTTTTCCCAGTTACAGTTCCACCCGCCATTGCGATAGTACCACTATTTTCTGTATAAAGTCCGATGAGAGCATTATTAATCGTTGTCTTTCCATGCAATTCAATCAAGCTTTCAGGATCGGTGGAAGCAGCACCGTATCCGTTTCCTTCCATCGTTGTTAGAGCAACATCTGTGACCTTAATATATCCACCGTTCATGGTAATCAATGCTGCGCTTTTCGCAGTTACAGCTCCTCCCGTCATTATGATGACACCACTGTTTTCCGCATCAAGTCCATTTATAGCATTATTAATCGTTGTCCCCCCATCCAATTCAATAAAGCTGTAAGGATCGGTGGAAGCTGCCCCGTTTCCGTTTCCGTCCATCGTTGTTAGAGCAACATCTGTGACCTTAATATATCCACCTTTTTTTGCAAATAATGCTCTGTTTCCCGCAGTCACTGTTCCTCCCATCATTATGATTGTAGAGAATAAACCGTCTGCATAGAGTCCATCACCATTAGATGATGTAACTTGAACGCTGCCTTCTTTACTATTGGCTAAAGTAATGAAGCTACCGTTCATTACGTATAGTCCTACGTGTTCTCCATTAAATGCTCCTCCTAATATTCTTACTTGAGAACCATCTTCTGCGGATATGCTGGTTTCTGCTTGGGTAATGGTTACATTTTTTAAAGTGAGATGACTTCCGGCAAAGGCCGTTATTCCTGTGTATAAAAACTCTTCTTTTTCATTTTCTAATTCACTTTCCCATCCAGGGTCTAATTCATTGTCCGATGTTTTTACATTTTCTAGCTTGTCTTGATCGCTTATGCTGGTATTTGCATAAGTAATGGTTACATTTTCTAAC
The DNA here is from genome assembly GCF_042195585.1 of Bartonella sp. AS69XJJH. Lineage (NCBI taxonomy): Bacteria > Pseudomonadati > Pseudomonadota > Alphaproteobacteria > Hyphomicrobiales > Bartonellaceae > Bartonella > Bartonella sp. AS69XJJH. The sequence goes on from NZ_JBHIOO010000030.1 coordinate 6,777, forward strand.
TTGTTTTTATTGCTTTTACTCTCATTGAAGAACGCGCCAGTTTCAAAAGCCGTAATGGTTCCTCCAGTCATTGTGATTGTGCTACCGTTTGCTGCATAAAGTCCAATTACAGCGTCATTAATTACCGTATTTCCGTGCAGTTCAATTGTGCTGTCAACATCATTAGCTATTGCACCGATTCCGGTACCACCTGTTTTTAAAGTAATATCTGTGACGTCAATATGTCCGCCATTTTCTGCAAGTAATGCTGTATTTTTTCCAGTGACTGCTCCTCCTATCATTGTGATTGTGGATTGCGCGCCATTTGCATAGAGCCCGTCACCATGAGATGATGTAACTTGAACACTGCCTTTTTTATTATCGGCTAATTTACTATAGGTTAAAGTAATAGCGCTGCCTTCCGTAGCAGATATTCCTTTGAGTTCTCCATCAAATGCTCCTCCTAATATCGTTACTTCTGAATGATCATTTGCAAATATACTGGTGTTTGCTTGTGTAACTGTTACGTTTTCTAAAGTAACTTTGCTTTTGTTGTCAGCATTTATTCCCTTATCCATGAAGTGGTCATCTTTACTGCTTGATATTGTTACACCTTCCAGCTTGTTTTTATCATTCATACTGTTTTCGAAGAAAGCGCCAATTTCAGAAACCGTAATAATGCCCCCAGTCATTTGAAGTATCGCTCCATCTTTTGCATTAAGACCGAGACGAATGTCAAAGTCAGTTCCTTTAATGGTTGTGTCTTGCAGTAATGTAATGGCGCTGCCAAGACCTTCAGCTGTTACAGCGTAAATATCTGTGTTTGTATCTTTATTCCCAACAATAGTTAAATGCGTGCCGGTGATTTCCCCGTTGTCTTTTGCATTAATAATCTCATACGTTGTGTTAGATACTTCTTTTTTCTCGCCGGAAACTTCAAGAGTTTCAGCATATACATTGAGATGGGTGTTGAATAGCATGACAGCTATGACAGCTGTGCAGGATAAAAGGGATTTTTTACACATCAAGATTTTCCTAACTTATAAGAGCCACACACTTTTCCCCCGCTTATAAGAAGGATATCAAATGGATGGATATTTTAGATATGGAACGTGAGTAGGCTATTTTTATTTTTGTGTAAAGTATAAATTAACTTATACATTTAACATATAATGTATAATATTTAAATTCATTTAGTGTTATATGAATAAATTATGTTAATATTATACAGGTATTATAAGTTTTTCTATTCAAGATATGTGTTATGTTTGCATAAAACTTGTTGCTTATGCTTAAAGAAAAGGAGTAGGCAAGAAAATTTCAAAAAACTGTATGCTTGAGCCTGATAGGGATTTCTTTCAACATCATAAAACCAAAGGTGATATCATAGTTTTCATGCTTTTCTTTAACAGTTACGATAAAATAGCGCTCATCGATTTTTCAATCGACTTTTAGTTTTTTTCAAGTGATGTTTTTACTAGTTGAAAGCGCGATATTTTGTCGTCTTGAGTTTTTTTAACTCATTTTCTCAAAGAGAAATGTTAGCAGTGTGTATTGGTAGAGAAGAATAGGGGAGAGATAAAAAGGCAGTACATTGTGCTGCCTTTTTATTAATGCATAGAAAAGAAATATGCTGTTTTGACAGTTTTGTTTTAAAACTGATAGCGTATGCCGCCTGAAAAGTTTGCACCACTTATACCCGTTTTCTGAAGCTTTTGTTGATAGCTTACATCACCATGAAGGGAGAAATTGTGAGACAGTTGTGCATTGATGCCAACGCCGCCTTCAATTGCAGGTCCCATAGGATCAAGGTCAAAGTTTCTGCCAATCTGGATAGTGCCATCATCACCAAAAGTTTTGATCAAGTTTACTTTTCCATAGAAAGACATAGGACGGCTGTTTTCAGTGGAAATGGT
>NZ_JBHIOO010000031.1:0-7353 GCF_042195585.1 Bartonella sp. AS69XJJH
GAGTTATCCGTATAAGCAGCAAGGTATGGTTCTCGTTCTGTTGCTTTTGATGCAACATTCAACTCTTTTTGTGATTGTTCAACCTTGAGATCTTCTTTTTGAAGTTTTGAAAAACTTGTCTTTGCTCTATCCCAAAGGGATTCAATCTTCTCTTTTTGTTTTTGCAACCATTCTTTATTAAAATCAACGTAAGAGGCTATTTTTTCCCCTAAACCTTGAGAAACATCAATCCCTCTATTCTTTGTAAATTTGGCTATATAATCTCTATAATCAGGAGATTCAGAAAAATCGAGAGTTGTTGTTTTAACACCAGACCTAGAAAGAGCTGCTACCAATTTTTCATAGGTATTGGCATGATCAGACCGCTTGATCGCATCAACAAAAGAAGGATTACCGCGTTCTATTAAATCAACATTAAAAACATTTCTTTTAATTTCTTTATTATTAACAACAATAGTTTCTTTATCTTGACGAAGTGATATCTTGTCACCAAGCTCAATACGAGCCCCATCTATCGCAGAAGGCAGATTTACACCATAAACACGTTCAATTCCACGGAAAGTTGCTATATCCGCATAAGGTGTTTTGGTTTTGGCAGTTTCACTAAAAGAAGCATACCCAGCTTCTACAAGTTCACCAGTGATTGTACCTTTAACCTGTTTGTGTTCGTGTAATCGAACGTTTTTAAAATCCTCTTCGGCTACATAAAGATGTGACTGATGCCTATGTCGAGACATTGCAACATAGGAGAGATGTTGATCCATAGATGAGGAGGCTAAAACAAAGACATTATCAACGGTAACTCCTTGACTCTTATGAACCGTAGCCGCATATCCATGATCAACGTTTTGATAAGTCTGATTGGAGAAAACAACTTCTTGACCAGAATCAAGACGCACTTTTAAAAGCGGTTTTCCTCTTTCATTTTGTGTAGACAAAACAGTTCCCAACATACCATTTTTAACTTTTTGCTTTCCTAATTCTGTGGCATATCTTTCTTCAAATTGAGCATTTTCAAGAAAGATAATTCTGTCACCAACAACAAATTCCCTACGCCCCTTAAGAGTATCAAAATTTGTAATGCTTGCACTATCTTCAGATTTAAGTAAACGAGCATCTTTAAGAGCAGTTCGAATTTCTTCATTTAATTTTTTTACAGACGCATTCGTATGAGCAAGAACAAGTAATTCGTCACCCCGTAAAGTTTTTCCTTCTTCCTCACATTTTTTTTCTACTTTCCTTCGTGTATCCATCCAATCTTTAACAAGAGTATTTATGGCTTGGTCACGCGTTTTAGTCTCATGAATGAACCCTCTATTTTTATAATGGTCTAAAGCTTCCTTTACTTGTCCACGTGCAAACTGTCGTGACGCATCTTGACCCCATTCTTCTTTTTGTCTTCTGATACCCGATAATTCTACATAACCGATATTATCAACTACAGCGCGAAATGCCGCTCCAGCCTCAATGGGTTGCAACTGCATATTATCACCAACTAAAACAATTTTTGCGCCTGCTTTTTCAACTTTTTGGACAAAATGCGAAAGTTGTTTTGAAGAAACCATTCCAGCTTCATCAATGACAAAAACATCACCAACCCGTAATTCATCTTTCTTATTTTTCCACGCTAATTCCCACGCAGCAAGAGTTTTACTTTTTATCTTTGAAGATTCTTCAAGACCTTCCGCAGCCTTACCCGCAAGAGCTGCTCCAAACACACGCTTCCCACTATTAACCCACGCAATATTTGCGGCTTCCAATAGAGTGGATTTTCCAGCACCTGCATAACCAACAACCGCAGCAATACCTTTATCATCTGTAATATGTTGAACGGCTAATTTTTGTTCTTCTGAAAATTTAAATCTATTACTTTTATCTTTATTCTCAACAGACTTTATTGCCTCTAAAACCTGTCTATCTTTTACACCGTGTCCTGTCGTTTGAGACAACGAAACAACACTCCGCTCCATATCATATTCGGTTTTTAATATTTCCTTTGTGGAGTAAATCACTTTATGAGGATTGGAATGATCTTTAATTTTAATCAGGTTGTTGCTTTGTTCTAAGCGCACCATAATATCATTAAAGTCATTTGAATTATCAACATATCTATTAATGATCTTAGCAAGATCACCACGATTAAATGTCGACTTCTCAAATGAAATCAACTTCAATACTTCATTAGGGTTTTCTTTAATTTTCTCTACAGATCTCTGTTTTATTTTTTCATTGGCTTGTACCGCATTGCTAGCAAGTCCTTTTTTACCCATTGCATAAGCAGATTGCCCCAAATGAATGGTCGGTTCTATGGATAAACCACGCTCTTTGTAAGAACGCATATCTACTTTTATATCATGACCCGCAAGTGCAAGATGCCTCGTTGCAATCTCACCCCATGAGTTTCGTAAATCCTTCAATGCATCTTTATGACCTATGACGGTTTCATAAACTATACGCTCTTCTTTTCTTATAGCATTCCCTTGTCTATCACGAATAGTAACAAGAGATTTTTTTACTGTTCCATCTTCATTTAAGACAGCTATTTTTTTGGGACCAAAACCATTTTCTAAAACTGGACGTAAAGTATGCATAATATGCACATGTGGATTTCCTTCCTTGTCATGATAAACCCAATCAGAAACAAGACCACGTGATGAAAAATTTTCTTTTACAAAGTTTCGTACAAGAGAAATATTTTGATCTCGTGATAACTCTAATGGCAACGCTATAACTATTTCTCTTGCCAACTGTCCATTCACGCGCTCACTATTTTGCACAGTGTTCCACAGCCATTCACTTTTTTTATCATTTGTATCAAAATAACTGAGTTGTTGTGTAATCCATTTTGGAGAACCTTCTGGAATATTCATTTCTGAATATACAAGGTCCCTATCTTTATCATATCTATGCGTATGAGATCCTTCTAACTCATCAAACATCCTTGTCCTATGGCGATAGGCAGCCGCCGAAATTGCTGATTTTCCAGCACCAATAATTTTAGCTTGTAAATGTGTACTTGCCATAAGATACAATTACCAAAAATTGTTTTTATTTCACAGAAATAATCTATAGCATAAAACGTTTTATTTAAAAACGTATAATTGCGCCTTCAAAAATCTTTTGAAAAAAGACATTTTCAGGGGCGCATAAATGCGCACTATTAAGTATTGTTATTGGAGATTTGTTCTGTTAAGTAAAAATAAAGATTAAAAAATAAAAGAGAGTTTGAAGTGTCACGTAAATCTTTAGAAAAACTTATGGAAGAAAAAAAAGCTCTGGAAGAAAAAAGTAAAAAGCTTCTTGAAAGAATTAAAGCTGCTAAAAAACAAGAAGGGGGAAAAATTGCACTATTAGCAGCTGAAGCGGGATTAACAGAATTAAACATAACAAACGACCAATGGAAAAATATTTTCGAGGAGATTAAAGCCCGATTTCAAAAAGAACAGCAAAAAACTGAATAATCTTGGTAACTCTATAAAATCACTAAGACGCATTGAAAAAAGGAGGAGATTTTTGAGTGATGAAATAAGACGTAAAGATGCACGTGAAAAAATTATTCTAGGCGGTCTTGTCGTAAAGGCTGGTCTTAAAAATGCTGATAAGTCTTTTATTTTAGGATGTTTAATTCATGCTGCAAAACTTGATATAAATTCAAATGAATATAAAAATTTACAAAAAATAGGACAACATTCTTTTACCGATACGCGGGGTCAAAATGATAAACAATCTAGATCGTAAACAAATCATATTTTTAATATGTCCTTTCCTCTTTTCAATCATAATTCTTTTTCTTGTAAACATAACAATAAATAACATTACAGAAAATGGTACTACCCAAGATGCTTATTGGTTTGTTCGTTCAAAACCTCTCGATATTCTCGTCCTTATTGCACTTTCATGTTCTTCATTTATTTTATTACAAAAAAGACATATAAGAAAAAATATCACCATAGCATCATTAATCTCCTTTTGTCTTTTTGCTGCCTACTACAGTATAAATGAATATATAAGACTAAGTCCTTATGTAGGACAAAATAACATGACATGGGCTGATGTTTTTCCTTTCTTTGATAGGATGGTTTTGAGCGGTTCAATCATTGGTATTATTATCCTTGGTTTCACGATGAATCTATCGTTGCCAAAAACATCACCTTTGAAAAAATTAAAAAATACGATTTTCGGCGGCGCTCAATGGATGAATATAAAACAACTTGAAAAGATCTTTCCAAGTGATGGTGAAATAGTTATAGGAGAGCGCTATAGAGTCGACGAAGATGTTGTTAAAGATGTCCAATTTAATCCTAAAGACAAAACAACATGGGGGAAAGGTGGTAGCCAGCCATTGTTAACATACAAACTTGATTTTGATTCAACTCATATGTTATTTTTTGCTGGTTCTGGTGGTTATAAAACAACCAGCAATGTTATTCCAACTTGTCTCAAATATTCCGGTCCACTGATCGTTTTTGATCCTTCAACTGAAATCGCTCCAATCGTTGAAGACGCACGAGAAAAATTAAACAAAAATACCGTACATGTTCTTGCTCCTCATGGAACTTCAACAAAAACTTTTAATCCTTTAGATTGGTTATTAGATGAAAGCATTCCAGCCTATGAAAGGGAAGCGGGTTTAGTTGAAATTGCTAGACTCCTTCTTTCAGAAAACCATAAATCAACTTCAACCGATCAATTCTTTGTATCACACGCACATAATTTATTAACAGGACTACTTGCACATATTGTCTTTTCTGATGAGTACAAGTTAGAGGAAAAAAACTTAAAAACTCTTCGTATGATTGTATCAAAACCAGAACCATCGGTTATTGGAAAATTGCGATCAATACAATCAAGTTCTTCATCGCAATTCATTCGTGAAACCCTTGGGGTCTTTACCAATATGGCACCGCAAACTTTCTCTGGTGTTTATGCTACTGCTTCGAAAGATACCCAATGGCTCTCCCTTGATAATTATGCCAACCTTATAAGTGGTGACGACTTTAAAACAACTGATATCGCAAAAGAAAATATCGATATCTTTTTGAATATTCCGTCCAAAATTCTAAAATCTTACCCTGGTGTGGGACGCATTCTTGTTGGTTCTCTTCTCAAAGCTATGGAAGCCGCAAATGGAAACTATAAAAAAAGAGTCCTCTTTGTTTTAGATGAGATTGATCTTTTAGGATATATGAACATCTTAGAAGAAGCACGTGACCGTGGGCGTAAATATGGAATATCTCTCATGCTCTTTTACCAATCTGTAGGACAACTTGAACGTCACTTCGGTTCATCAGGTACTATGGCATGGTTGGAAAGCTGTGCTTTTGTAAGTTATGCCGCTATTAAAGATATTAAAACGGCTGAAAATATATCAAAGGCATGCGGTAAAATGACTGTTGAAGTGCAAAAATCAAGAAAACCTCAAGGAGCATTCCATACAAGAGGGACAGAAAATGTAAACACCCAGCAGAGACCTTTAATTTATCCTCATGAAATTACCCAAGAAATGCGAAAAGACGAACAGATCATTCTCATGCAAGGGCATCCCCCTATTCGTTGCGGACGTGCCATATATTTCAGAAGAAAGGATTTAAGGGCTCTTGCTAACAAAAATAGATTTGCCCCTAAATAATAATATCTCCTAAATAGAACTCACTTCGTTCGTCCATAATCAATAATGAGAGGCTATCCGCCTCTCAAACTCTCTGGAACGCTCACCAAAATCATGACATCAGACCCGCGTTTAATGAGAGGACTAACAATCCTTGGTTCTTAGTGTCAAGGAAACCATTACATGGCGCCTAAAGGCGTCCTTGACAAAGAACCTACGGCTTGTTTTGTCCTTCTCACGTGGCTCCAAAATCATGATTAGAAGGGAGAGCTTTTAGGGGTGCTTAAACAGTACCTTATAGTATGAAAAAAACATTTTATTTTTTAACTACGCGGATAAAAAATATACCAAATAGATTGTAAAATAGGGAAGGTTATGGACGATTTTGTTGTTTGTGTCGTACCTAAAAGGCAAAAATAGATTTGAAAAGGAATGGATTGCAATGCCTCAACATCCGATGGCTATAATAGCGAAAAGTAATTTAAACGGATATGATCTCAAGGTGTTTTTCATTCTAGCTTCTCGTCTTGATTTCGAAAATCTATTAGTTGTCAATCAAACGGAATTGGCTAAAAAAGTTGGTATTACCAGACATCACTTTAATCGAAGCATAAAAAAACTAATAGCTATGGATATTCTTTTGGAAGGTCCTCGTATTGGGATTAATAGATCCTACCGTCTCAACCTAAACTTTGGTTGGAAAGGTAGAGCTAAAAACCACAAAACAGCTCTTAGAGAGAACTTAAAAAATTGCATAAAAGCAGCCGATATTCAAGGTGTATATGAAAATAGCAAACCTTTAGAAATGGATATTAGCAATCAAATAGATCTCGAAGATTATCTTAGATGAAAAATAATTTAGCTTCATTTATCCATAAAATAAGAGGCTACTACGTTCTATCAATTCAAAATCTGCTTTAGCAGGCATTTTTGATACTTAAAATATACAAATACAGAAGCGAGAATAAAAAATTAATAAAAGCATTGTAGTTATGTTTTACAATGTTACCATTATTGGTAACATTGTAACTTAAATGAACAATTTCTTTTTGTATTTTATAACTATACACATTACAGTGAAACATGATTTTGTGAGCAACAATCATTGCAATACCTCTAGAGCTTGACGAACATTCTCTAATAAGCTTTTACTTGAAAAGCATAAGATCAGCACCGAGAGGGGCTAGCCGTAATAAGAGCGTATCGTATCCCCAATTAACAGCTAAACTTAGAAATATCAAAACTATATAACCAATGACCATTGCTGTTTGGTGTTCAAAAGGTGCAGCCCCCGCTACATATCCAGTAAAAAAAATAAATAACACTAATAAACTTCCCCCTGCTATAAACTCTGTTAAAATAATAACCGGTTTACGAATAAGTAAAAGAAAAAGGAAAAGGGAAAAAAGGCAAATTTTCAATATCTTATGTAATATTTTATAAACGATAGAAAAAACTCTACGCATTATAGTTATTAAAATTGATTGTTTGGAATTTGGATTTTTCTCTTTTTTATTTAATTTATTAGTAGATAGAGTGTCCATTACCCCCTCCAATATTTTTATCTATAAAACGCTTTATGGCTATATGATACGTTTTATTTTATTCACGATTATTTATATACCTATATAGATAATTATTTCAATTTTATGATTTTTTAGTGCTTAAAAAGCAGGCGCCCCCCGCACCTGCTATTTTATTTACGCAACATCCTCATACTCATGACGATAATAATCATCTTCACT
>NZ_JBHIOO010000032.1:0-6868 GCF_042195585.1 Bartonella sp. AS69XJJH
TGGCAAGAGGCAATGGAACAAGCCAAGGGTAAAGCCGAGGTTATTATAGCAAAACAACGCCATGGTCCGACAGGAATCGTTCCCCTTGCCTTTCAATCCGATTTTACACGCTTTAGTGATTTAGCACATAATGTAACACTTTAAATAATTGTTATTATCCAACTGAAAATATTGTAAAAACACATAAAACATGTTATGATCTTTACATCATTTAATGGAACTTACAAACATGCTTAATAAAGTGATTTTAATTGGTTATTTAGGTGCCAATCCCGAAAGCAAAACAATGCCTTCTGGTGGTGAGGTGGTCAATTTTCGAATGGCAACGTCTGAGAGCTATACAGACAAGGCAACCAATAAGAGAATAGACAAAACCGAATGGCATTCCATTGTGGTTTTTAATCCACATTTAGCAAAAGTAGCACTTCAGTATCTCAGTAAAGGTAGCAAAGTTTATATCGAGGGGCGACTACAAACCCGTAAATGGCAAGATAAAAACGGTGTTGATCGCTATGTAACAGAAGTCATATTGCCTCAGTACAAAGGCGAGTTAAAGCTTTTAGATGGCAAAAATGATGATAATCAAGAGCCGTCATCTCCTTATGACAGAAGCATTTACAGACCTCTTGATACGCCCCATACCGTTATGAATGACAGTGTTCCTTTTTAAACAGAAGGTGCTTTAATGGATAGTAAAAAGAAGCCTAGGGTTAGTACAGAAGAATCTGAACCCGTTTATATGCTTACAGAGAATGATATAGAGCTGTTAAGAGGTTGTACGTCATCTACATCAATGAGTTATTACAGTATAGTGTTGGGTGCTTTATTGAGTACACTTTTCATTCTGCTCTTAAAACTTTCTTGGGATCAAAGTCACTTAAAACTTAAGTTAAGTGTTGCTGCTGTAATATGCATTTTAGTGGTTTTATTGTTCTTTTTAAATCGAATTTCATGGTCAAGATCAGAGAAAATCTGGCAATGTATCAAGAAGGCATCTGAGGTTATCTGTGAAAAAAAATAAAAAAAGGGGACGCCCTAAAATAGCGGGGCAGGTAAGAGAGCCAAATGGTCGTATATCACGTGCAAAAACACCGCGTGAAGCCGTTGATAAATTGGCAATAGAAATGCGTGCAAAGCGCTTCGGTTTAACGCTACAAGAGGCAAAAAATCCAATTTCTGGTACTTATATCGGGCGGCTTTGCTTGCAAGGCGTGCTTACTCAAGAGCAATACGACGCCGCGCAACAATATCTACAGATAAGAAACGACTATTTATGCGCAAAGGGCTTGCCTAATGCAATTTATGACGAAATGCCGTCATCTTCAGATGATAAGGCAAGAGATAAATGGGTAGCATTTGCAACAGAGCAGTTTATAAACACGCAAGAGGCACTAAAAGAAGCACAATGCCTTTATAGACAGTACAATCTTTACGCAGCGCTACAGTACCTCGTTATAGAAGATCAAATGCTACCACATCTTGTGAATTCACTGCGGGTTGCTCTTAACGTGCTTCAGAAACATTTTGATCGTTAAATGACAATCTCTATTACGGTTTCATTATATTGTATATCGTTTGTAAGTTTCTGCAAAATTCAATGGATTCCTTTAAACTTTTATGATCATTTCTTTTCACTTGAGATACTATGTTATTTACTTGTTCTTTTCTTAAATCGGAACGCTTATCTATAGCCATCATAAATTTTTTTGCATAATAAATCATTGGATCCTCGTTATCATTGACCACGTCGTATGCCCACATAAAATCGCTTTCACTCCAATCATATTCATCGCGTAAACGCTTTATTACATTGGGTAGATCCATTTGCGACATCTCCTTATTATAATCACCCCGCAATAAACTCATAAGGGATGCACAACCAACAACTGATATGTGACGATACAATATATCTTCCTGTTTAAAAAACGAATATTCTGTGCCCGTGCTGAGTGAAAGTTCTTCTGCTTTGCGTATCTTTTCAGAATGCATAGAGCCAATATATGATTCACTTACGTATTTGTTGTAAAGTTGATTATACTTCTCTTTAGTATCTACACTTGTAAACATACGCGTCAATTTGTCTATAAATCCAAATGACGCTGATGCAGGTAGCGCTGATATAGAAAAGAAAGCTATAAATGTTATGATGCGTGTTATGGATAATGATTTCATTATTTTGGATCCTTAATTATTCATAAGCGCTGTTTAACCGATTCACTTTGAAATTATCAATATGTGTTATTTTAGTGTTGACAAATTGTTGCAAATCGTATTTAATGACATTGCTGTACTTAGGCGTATTGTGTCTAGAGAGGGAAATGTACAGTTCGAAATCCCCGCAAATGCGGGGTTTTTTATTATCTGGAGGGCGTATTTTATGACGTCAGAAAATACACAGCAGGATCCAAAACCCATTAAAAAGCGTATACCACCAAAGGCAGGTCAAGGGCGTGTCAAAGGCGTTCCCAATAAAATGACGCGCATTTTAAAAGAGGCAGTGGTTAAGGCTGCTGAGAATGCTGGGAATAAAATTGGCAATGATGGTTTGATTTCTTATTTGGAAAAGCAGGCTATAGAATGTCCAGCGGCTTATTTAGCGTTGCTTGGTAAGGTGTTGCCTTTACAGGTAACAGGGGAAGATGGAGAAGCCATTAAGGTGATAACGCGTGTAGAAATCGCGCCTTTGGTCAATGACAACACGACAGATTAGTATTGTACCAAAACTCATTCCTATTTTTGCAGGGGACGCTTTGGTACGGGCGGCTTGGGGTGGACGAGGGTCTGGAAAGACAAGATCATTTGCCTTGATGGCTGCTTTAAAAGGCTATCAATTTGGTATGCAAGGGATATCGGGCACTATCCTTTGTGCACGGCAGTTTCAAAATTCTTTGGCAGAGAGTTCTTTGGAGGAGATTAAGCGCGCCATTGAAGCCCATGACTTTTTAAAGGACTATTACAAGGTTGGGGAGTCGTCGATTAAATCAATAGATGGTCGTATAGCCTTTCAGTTTTCTGGTCTTGACCGGAATATTGCAAGTATCAAATCCATGGGGCGTATTTTGCTTTGTTGGGTTGATGAGGCGGAGCCCGTTACAGAGACAGCTTGGCAAACGCTTATACCGACTTTACGTGAAGAGGGAGAGGGGTGGAGAGCAGAGTTATGGGTGACATGGAACCCGTTGCGAGAGAATGCCCCCGTTGAGAAGCGGTTTCGCTTTTCAGACAATGAGGCAATCAAGCGTGTTGAGATCAACTGGTCAGACAATCCGAAGTTTCCGAAGATCTTGAATGAAGCGCGATTGGATGATCTGAGAAACCGTCCAGAGACCTATAAGCATATCTGGGAAGGGGCTTATCTTACAGCGGTTCAAGGCGCTTATTATCAAAAGGAAATGTTGGCAGCCGAGCAGGAGGGGCGGATAGGGCGCGTTGCTCGTGACCCTTTAATGCAGATACGCGCCTTTTGGGATATTGGGGGCACGGGTGCCAAGGCAGATGCAACAGCGATATGGATAGCGCAATTTGTTGGTAGAGAGATCAGAGTGCTTGATTATTACGAAGCACAGGGACAGCCTTTATCGGAACATATCGGTTGGTTGCGTCAAAATGGTTATGAGAAGGCGTTGATGGTTTTGCCTCATGACGGTGCGACCAGAGACCGTGTGCACAATGTGAGTTTTGAGAGTGCTCTTAAACAGGCAGGCTTTCAAACAAAAGTTATCCCTAATCAGGGAGCAGGGGCTGTTAAGATACGTATAGAAACAGTCCGCCGTGTTTTGCCTTCTGTTTGGTTTAATGAGAAGACGACGGTAGCAGGACGTAAGGCACTGAACTGGTATCACGAGAAATGGGATGAGAAGCGTAATATTGGCTTGGGAGCAGAGCACGATTGGTCCAGTCATGGGGCAGATGCCTTTGGACTGATGTGTATTTCATACAAACCACCAAAAGAAATACAAAAGCGACCAGCTTATAGCGGCAGAACGGAATATGAGAGTACCTCATGGATGGCAGAATGATGCATGATGATGAACATTTAGAGAAAGACAGCAACGTATCTGATCTCTCTCATGAAGGTTTGTTTCGTAAGCTTGTGAGCTGGTACAAAGAAGATGTGGAGCATGTGAACAAATGGCGTGAACATGCACGGGAGGATTTTGGTTTTTACAATGGTGATCAATGGAATGAAGAAGATTTATCGGCGTTAAAAAAGCAACGCCGCCCCGTTATGACCTTTAATCGTATTGCCCCATTGGTCAATGCCGTTGTGGGGTCAGAGCGTAATAACAAGCGCGAAGTGCAGTTTATTCCACGTCAAGTAGGGAAGGCATTGCCAAGTGAATTGCTTACCGGTGCGGCAGAATGGTTTCGGGACATGGCGCATGCCGAATACGCTGATAGTGATGCTTTCCAAGATGCGGTTATCTGCGGCATGGGGTGGACTGATACACGGCTTGATTATGAGAACAGCCTCGATGGTGAACCGGTCATTACCCGTTTAGACCCGTTAAAGATGGTTTGGGACAGTGCAGCGGTGCAACCGAATTTAACCGATGCGCAACGTTTGTGGTATGTAGACCGCAAGCCGTTAGAAGTAGCTAAGCAGATGTTTCCCAAATCTCATTGGACAGAGCTGAGTGCAGATTGGGCAAGGGATGGTAGCTCTCATGAAGGTGTTCACCATAATGATCTTGATTATTACAGTGATGAAGGGAGCATTGATGTTGAAAACGGTCGTCGGATGGTTACACTTGTTGAATGCCGTTGGTTTGAAAGCGAGCGATATTACAAAGCGCCCGATTTAAGCACTGGAGAACTTCGTGATTATAGCGAGGAAGAATTTAAGCAGCTACAGTGCATGATGCCCGATATCCAAGGGGCAGCTTTCAATAAAAAGGTTGTAAGGCGTGCTTTTTTAGGGAGAAAGCTGCTTGAATCCCCCGATCAACCCATGGTTCCAGCGGGTCAATTGGGTTGGGAGTGTATAACGGGGTATTTTGACAAGATAGAACGGCAATTTTATGGGGTTGTGCGTCCTACAAAAGATCCTCAGCGGTGGGCGAATAAGTACTTTAGTCAAGTGATGTATATCCTTAATAGCCAATCCAAAGGGGGGCTTATTGTCGAGGAAGGGGCGTTTAAGGACATCAGGCAGGCTATGCAAGATTGGTCGCGGGCTGATGCGTTGCTAGTTGCTGAAGATGGCGCTCTTGCACAAGGTAAGATCCAACCCAAACCCGTAGCAGAATTTCCACAAGGCTTTTTCCAGCTGTTTAATGAAGCTAAGGAAGCAATTAATCAGGTGACGGGTTTATCACCTGAATTCATTGGCACAAGAGAAGTGACACAAGCGGGTATTTTGGAGGCACAACGACGCCAATCCAGTTTAAATCTGCTTGCTTGTCTGTTTGATGGTTTACGTTTGTACCGCAAGCGGCAAGGTAAGATTATTTTGCACTTGATACAGAATTACTTGTCCGATGGTCGTTTGGTACGGATATCTGGTGAGGAGAATGCGCAATATATTCCATTGACGCGTGAAGAAGTAACGAGTGTTGAGTATGACATTGTTGTTGATGATGCGCCAACCAGCCCGAATGAGAAAGAGCGCACCTTCGGTATTATCACACAGCTGCTTCCATTGCTTCAAAATGCGATTACGCCGGATATTATGCTTGATCTACTTCGTTATTCACCATTGCCTGCGTCATTACTTAATCGTGTCAGTGAGAAGTTCCAACAGCAACAAATGGCACAACAACAGCAGATGGACCCCGAGCAGGAAATGAAGTTGCAGGAAAAGCAACAAGACTTAGAGACGAAAACACAGATGCATCAGATGGATTTGCAACAAAAGCAGATTGATCTGTTTGTGCATCAAGAGAGAGCAAAAACAGACGCGGAACTGATGAAGCAACGCTATGAGATTGAACGGCAGAAGCTTCTCAATGATCAGGCACACAATCAGATTATGCGAGAGCGAATAGCATTACACAGAGGTATGCATAGTTGAGAAAGGTGAAAGAATGAATGCAGAAATGAATGAAGCTATGAATGAAGATTACAGAGTTGGAGCGCCGGTCTTTGATGATGAGAGCTCTTTTGATGCTGGCACTTATGATGGTGAAACGATTGATAATAATGACATTACGTCTCCAGAGCCGGTTGTGCAGTCCGTTGAAAAGCCTTCAGAGATTGTTCCTAGTATAGAGCAGCAGCGCTCTATCGAGCAAGCTAAACAAGCCCGTGAAGCGCTTATCAAGTTTTATGAACCCCAATCCCAGACGCCAATGGTTGAAGGTGAAAATGCACCCCCAGACCCTACACAAGACATTATTGGCTATATGAGTTGGATGGGAACAAAGATTCGAGAGCAGGATGCGTATATTAGGGAACAGAAAGAAGCGCTAAGGCAAGCTGAGGAACAGCAGCAGCACGATATGCGTCTTGGTGAATTTTTCAATAATTCTGTTAAGTCGTTTCAAAATAAATCCAGTGATTTTGATGCCGCGGCAAATTTTCTTTATGAGGCGCGTGCAAAGGAATTGAGTTCTTGGTCATCACTTTATCCTGAGTATGGACAACAAAACACAATAGATGCGATTATAAGAGATCAATTGCATGCGCTTGTAGCGACTTGTGCACAAAGAGATCTCAATCCGGCAGAAGAGATTTATAGGATAGCACAAAACCTTGGCTATCAGAACCAAGCAGTGCAAGCCAATAATCAGGTAGCAGAGCTTCAAAGTCGTCAGAATTCTGCGCGAACTTTGACGGCATCTGGTGGAGGGGGGAGTACAGGTCCACTTTCATGGGAAACGATGAACGCTATGACGGATAAAGAGTTTCAAGCGTGGTACAGTAATCC
>NZ_JBHIOO010000033.1:0-6859 GCF_042195585.1 Bartonella sp. AS69XJJH
ACAGTTAAAAGTAGAGGTTCCGTCACTTTCACAAGAAGCAGTGACTTTTATGAAAAATGTTGAAGCTGGTCGTGATAATTATTCGAAGATACCAGAGCAGATCAATCAAGAGTTTTTAAAGCTACAAAGTGCTTTAGATAAACGTTTTGGACAGGATGCCATTCATAAACAAGACTTTGACTTGTCAAAAGCAATACCCCAAAAACAGCCTCCGGATAAGAAGCTTATGAGTGAGTTTCAAGCGGCTGTTAAATTTTTGCAACAGAGACATACACAAGAGCTAAAAAATGTGATAGCGCAAACAAAGTCAAAAGATGTTTCGCGATAAAGAAATTTAGAACATTAGAAACTTGTTATTATAACTAATTCTATCCACACATAAGAAGGTAACTAAAGGAGTTTTACTATGAGTGTAGCCGTAGATTCAAAAGATGTTGTTCGAGCAAATATAGATAAGAAGTTGAAAAAAGAAGCTGGTGAAATATTAGCAAGTTTAGGACTTACGGTGTCTGATTTCATACGAATTTCCTTAGCTAAAGTTGTTGATGAAAGAGGATTACCATTTGATATGTCTATTTCTAATGCGAAAACGCTTAAAACTTTTGAAAAGAATGCAAAAGGATAAGATGTATACTTTGCGAAAGATATGAATGAGTTATTTAAGTCATTTCGACAGTTTTTAAAAAGCATCACGGCGTTTGAAGGGGTCGTAATAGATTTCTGTTACACGAAATTTTCCTTCGAGGCGTTTACATTGGATGATGACATCTATCATCGAGATTAATAAGCCGCGGATATCATCGCGTGCTAAATTACCACCACCGTCACTTTCTTTGACTAAAAGGGTCATTTGTTCGAAGGCTGCAAGGGCTGTTGAGGCGTGGACGGTAGTAATGGAGCCTGGGTGACCAGAGTTGACATTACGGATATAGTAAAAGGCTGTACCATCACGCAGCTCTTGTAGGAGGATTCTGTCGGGGCGCATGCGTAAGCCTGATTCAAGCAGTTCTTTTGCACCTGCTTTTGCTAAGCCTTGGTTATCTTTTGAATAAAAGAGTTGGACTTTGTTGGCGTGCGGAACGACAAGTTCTGGTGTGTCTTCAATGGTGAGAATTCGTTCATAGCCAGGGATTTTTGCAATTAAAGCTTTGGAGAGGGTTGTTTTCCCTGAACCGGTTTTGCCCGATATTAAGATATTTTGTTGTGTAATAACGGATCTCTCTAAAAAGTTGCAAAAATCTTTGGCCAGAAATAAATCTGTTAGTTCTTTTTCTGTATCAGAGAGTTCGGATAATCGTTCAGTCATTTGTTGTGTGGGTGTAAAACTAGTGTTTTTGGCGACAGAAAACAGATTGTTTTCATGTAAACTTTCAAGAGAAAAAGTGCGTGATGAAGGTTTACGAATGGTCATGCTAATGGTATTGGCTGCAACAGCTGGAGGCATAACAATTTGTATGCGTTCGTTGTTTGGTAGTGTTGCGGAGAGAACGGGGGTTTCTACACTGATTTTCTGAGTTGTATAGGCAGCAACAACTTTAGCAATTCCTTCTAGTTCGCCGTAGGTTAGTTCTTTTAAGATGTGGGTTTGCCAACCATCTGGACCCTCAACGATTACTTCGCCGGGGCGATTGATGACAATTTCAAATAAATTCTCATTATTGAGGAAGTCATCTAAGATTTTTAATTTTGTTAAAACGATAGAGGCTCGTTCTGCATTTTTGGCTGATGGCATAATGTGACTTTATTGGCTTAATGAAAAAAGGAATAGCTGGGAGTAGAGTGATACCTTTTGCTTGTTACTACTAGTTTATAGACAGATGAAAAATCGAGATCTCTTGCTACAAAGATGTTGACGAGTTCGCCTTGAAATTTTTCTAGGGTAGGCGGGATGTTGATTTGATTTTCAAGGGCAACGGTGGCTGTATCTTTTCCGATATTGCTTGCTTCAGAGCTGTTGAAACCACCACCTGAGTTAGAATTGCCTTTCTTTTTATTGGTTAGGTTTGTTGTAACGCTATCAACAACGGTGAGTAATAATGCTGAACTGAAGCGTTCCCACCAATGGGTGTTGACGTTTCCGTCAAAACCAGCTCTACCTAAACTATCAGTTGCGGGAGATGCAAGATTGATGATGACACCGGTTGGTGTTTTTGCTCTTGTCCAGAGCACAAAGAGACGAGATTGACCCTTTTTAAGCCCTCCTCGGTATTCACCAACAACTTGTGTTCCCTTATCAAGTAAAACAACACGCCCATTGTCAGAGAGGATATCGCGGTTGATTATGCAGCTTGCAAAGCCTGGTTGGTCGCTGTTTAATGCGGTTTCTAATATACAGGGAATAGAAGTTCCCATGGCGATGATAAAGTTTCTATTTCCCATGAGCCCAGCTCTTGTACCTTCTATTTTTGTAGGCTTTAGAAGTGAGGAAAAATTTTGTGAATCATTATTGGGAGTTTCATTTATATTATTACTATAGTTATTTCTCGGCATTTGAGTTGAAGAAGGGGGGGTATTGCTCGTAAAAGCTAATACGGGAGAACGTTGTGCTGCATCAAGTAAAGGATCATGTTCAACTGTTTTTTCTGGTGGATCCGTTGGTGATGGTAGTGTAATTGGAGCAATTTTTGCTTGTGATTCAGCGGAAACTAATTCTAAGGGAGCAACTGAGTTATTAAAGTCTTGTTTTTTATGAATATTTGCCGTGTCTTTTGGTGTTGGTGCTGTTGAAAATATATTCCAAAGCACATATGCGCAAAATCCTACAAAAGCTATAATAATAATTATTTTTTTGGGATCCGATTTTGATGTATTGTTTCTGCCACCCTCGATTGATCCTCGATCTTCGATGATTGGTTTATCACTCATAAGTTGTACCCTTCAATTCCCGCTTATTTAAAGATCTGATGCAATTTTACGTTCAACAGATGGTGAGGTTGTTCCGGTATTTGGATTTGTGCCTTTTGGTTGATAGGCTTCGTTAAAGACGCATAGGACGTTTCTTCCCTTTCTTAGGGTGAAGCGCGCGCTAATGGCATGGACAATAACCATGTTGCCTCTTGTGGTTTTGGGAACCAGCGATTCTGTACCGTCATTGTTGACGATGTAAATGGCAGGGATTTCTTGGTTGTCTGGAAATGTAAATGTTGTGGTTTTGCCATTGTCGTAAACGGAGGAGGGTTCGAGCGTAATAGAGCCTTGAGCGGTGTAAGCCCAATTGCGTGGTCCGTAGGTTTCATATGCGTTGAAGACATTATCAATCCGTTGGGATTGTTTTTTTTCTTGTTGCATAAGGGCTGCGAGCCTTCTTTGTGCTTCTTCTTCTTGTGGGTAGCGAAATTTCACAAGGAAATATGTTTCTTGTCCAGAGGAAATTTCCCCATCTTTGATCATGAGTTCAAATTGATAGGAGCGCTTTGAGCCATCAAGCTTTGTGGTGACGACTTGGAGATTGGTAATGGGTTGGACTTCTCTTGCTTTGAGGAAAAGAATATTGCCAGCGGGGGCGACTTCCCATGCAACGCTGTTGCCAATTGCCACATGGGCAATTTCTTCATTGGGAGAAAATTCTATTTGTACCGATGAACGTATGGAACCAATAATTTTTGTGACATTATAGGCATCATAATTGATAAAGCGAATGCGGCTATCGCTTGGCGCGCGGGTGGGAAAAACACTTGCGTAGCTTATATTCGTCAAAGAAAAGGCAACAGCAATCCTAAGAATGAGAAAAAGAATTTTTTTTGTCATGATCAGTTGACCACTTCCGGATCGGTTCTATATTCACTAACAATAAACCCTAGAGGATTTATCAAACGGTTTTTGACAGAGATAGGGGCATTGGTATATTCAAAGGTAAGTGTTGCAACCCAGTGAGTGATGAATTCTTTGTTGTTGTCGTTGTTACGCACAGTTCTGTAGTAACGCACTTGTGCAACTTTATCGTTGATAAAGGAAATTGATTTTATAGTGATTGTTGCAATGGAATTTTTGTAGATGATTTGTGGGCTCTGGGGATTTTTTGCGCCGTACCATCCAGCAAATCTTTCTCGTTCTTCAGGAGAGGAGAGGAGAGAGACAGTTTCGAAGTTATTTTGCGCTTCTTCTACGGCAAAACCTTCACGAAAGCGGACATATTTTGCGGCAAAATAGCGCGTGATTGCTTCGTCGACATTGGTGGGACCTTCTTTTAAGGCTTCTACAACTTCAGTGATGCCGGTTGAATTGTCCACACGGATGACAAAAGGTTCCACGGTTTTAAGGGGCGTGAGGGTGATGACCGCCAGAGAAGACATTATTGCAACAGCAACGGCTATGCCAGCAATGGCAAGCGAGATGCGGGTGGTGCGGCGTGAGGCGAGTATGCGATCTTGATCGAATGAGCGTGCTTCAGCAATGTATTGTTCTACGGCGTTTTCTTTCATGCTTTTTGCCCGCAATTTTTGTAAGACTTCATTTCTTCATTCGTTAGTTTTTTTGCCAGAAGCGTTTCAAGTTTGCTCTCTTTTACGGATGATTGTGTATTGCCACTTATGATAATAGATCTTGTGGTGGGCTTCTTCCCTTCCCAATTCCACATTGATCTGTTGAGTGGACGTTTAGAATATCCATCACACTTTGGGAGTGATTTCAGCGTGTTTGATGAAGACATACAGCCACTAAGAAAAAGAAATGGCAAGATAATCCCAATTTTTTTAACTACCCGCATTTGTAGTACTACCCCCTCTAAATTTCGATGCCAAACCTCTTAGACCGCTAACACCAGAACGAGCGGCTGCAAGAGCACCACGCCCAGCTGCTCTACTAGAATGGTGAGCTAAGTGTGTTGAACCTGTAAGAGCTGCTCCTCCAGAAGCTAAAGCAGAGGCAATTCCGGGTAAATGGATAAAAAGATAAATGCCACCAATGCCAATAACCAAAAATTGAAGTACAGAAAACATGATATCTGTAAGGTCACCTGAAAGGATGTCCATTGCAAGACTTACATACACGTTACCAAGCAACACGACTAATACTTGCAGAATAATGAAGTTTGCTAATTGACCTAACCACGCTTCTGTAAAACGCCTTGTTGTTGAAAATAGAGAAAAACTTATAAATATTGGTCCCACTGATATGACAAGAAATGATCCAAATTTAGCAAATATTGTGACGATAAAACCAATGGTGCAAAAAATCCCAGAAATAATTAAGCAAATAAGACCAGCAATCCAGTTAACAATAAACGTACCAACTTCAGTCCATCCGTTGTATTTATTTGCTGCATCGAAGGCGTGTGCATAAGCATTTTGTATCATATTGTCCCAGACATTCTTATCAGAAACTGCACCTTGTGTAGCATTTGAAATGGCATTAGGCAGATCAGTGAAAAATATATTTGTAATCCATGTGTTATAGTTAGCGGCTTGTGTGGTGAGTGTAACGATGATGCCAAGTTTGAAAGTTGTTGCTATAAAATCCCATAAGGGCATAGAAGAACGCCCATACATAATGTTGTAACCTATAAATGCTATATAGATTATACAAGCTGTTTGAAGAGGAACAGATAAAGCGCCTGAAAGATTGCTAATAGTTTTATCCATTATATCTGTAAGAGCATTCATTAAACGCTGATCTATCATGGTAAATATATCTTTTCTTACCATTGAATATCCATTTCATAAAATTTTTGTAAATACTATTATTCCTAATTGTTATAATAATTTTTATGGATCAAAATTATTATCGCGTTTTTGTTGTGCTCTCCTTTTTTCATATTCAGCTTTTCTCTTAGCTTCTTCTTCTTGTTGTTTTTTCTCAAATTCTTCTCTACGTTTACGATTTTCTTCGTCAATTTTTGCCCGACGTTCTTCATGAATTTGGTGATCGGCTAATCGTGCATTTTGACAGTTTTTCGAATTTCCTGTAAATCCACATCTCACCGCCCATTCTTTAAGTAAATTTTCATTTTTTTTAAATTCTTCTACGCTGTAGGTTTTTTCACAACCAGCTGTGATGAGCCCTGTGCAAAGTAGCAATGTTGTTATGATGATCTTGTTCATGTTCAAGCCCCTCTTTAATTTTTAATGACCGCGAAGTTGTTTTGCATAATCTTGGTATCGTTTACTAGTTTCTTCTCTGATCCGTATTGCTTCAGCTTCAGATTGAGCTTGTTGAATCATAGAAGTGGCTTGTGTTTGTAAAGCCTCTGCTTGTAATATTGCTTGTATAGCTGCTAATTGTGTTTGAGCGTCTTGAACTTCAGCAGCGGTTTTAGCATTTTTGAGTTTTTCAATAATCTTACTAATGGCTTCTTTCTTTTTATTAGCATCTTCGTAAACAGCTTGCCCTGTTGCTGCTTGTCCTACATTGCGATTGTGCAATTTTTCCACTTCTTGCTTGTAAAAGGCATCAACGGCTTCTTTTGATCCACTACCACCCGAAGGTTCTTTATATAAAAGTTTTTCTTTCCATTTTTCAGTGTTTCCGCTACCACCACCGGTGCCATCTATGGATTGTTCTAAATGATTAAAATCAGAAGGAAGGGCGCCACTGCTCCCTTGCTTGTTGAGCAACTCCTGCAATGCGGATAAATCAGGTTTTCCATTTAAGGAACTATATAATTGTTTTGCTTGATCGAGTTGATCTTTTAATTTTTCAAGCTGTTGTTTGCCTTGTTGAACTTGCTGTTCTGCTTTTGCAACTTGTTCTCTCAATTTTTTGGCTTGCTCTATATTTTCCAGCAGTATTTTATAATCAAAGGGACCTCCTCCAAATGCATTTGCTTGAGGTCCAAAAGAAATTGTGCAAAGGGCTGTTGCCAATAAAAGTTTTTTCATTGTTTTGACCTTTCTTGAAAAATAGGAAGCCATTTTTCTGGAGA
>NZ_JBHIOO010000034.1:0-6285 GCF_042195585.1 Bartonella sp. AS69XJJH
AAATCGGTTGTTTCTAAATCTTCAAAATCAATTTCTTTTTTTAATAAAACGTTAGTTTTATTTTTTTTATATATATTCTTATTCTGGTTCTTTATAGCTTGATTTTGCTTAGCGTTTGCTTCAGCAAAAAAAACGTTTTGCTTGTCATTTGCTTCAGCAAAAAAAACATTTTGCTTGTCATTTGCTTCAGCAAAATTATTAACGTGTTGTTTTATATTACTTTTTGCTTGTGCACCTTTTCTACCAGCTTCACTACGAATTTGTGATATATGATCCTTTTTATCAGCAAAATCTTTTAGCTCTTCTTCAACGCGCGCATTCCACAACCCACCATCTATCTCAATAAGTTTATTATCTCTTATTAAATATTCGACAATCGTTGCAAATTTTTTTTGCGAGCAATTGCAAGCGCGTGCAAGCGTTTCAAAATCTGTTTTAATTGGTGCTTTTTTGTCATACATGCGAACAAGAAGTGTTATATAAACGCCCCGTTGCTCCAATGTCATTCCATCTGTACCACTAATCCAGTCATACAAATGAAATCTGATCCACGGCATACCATTTGACATACCCCAATTCCCTTTCTTTAACTAAATATAAAATTGCTAAAGCATCTGCTTCGTTATCATCTTTCGGATTGTGCCCTTTTGCACGCACCGCCTTAATCATCTCTTCTTTCGACGCATTCCCCTTGCCTGTCGTCGCTTTCTTAATCGTACTTACTGGTATCCCCTCATACGGTATCTGATGCTGTTCACACCACGCCGTTAACGTTGCTAACAAACCTCCGTAAACATGCGCTGCATCTGTACCTTTATGACGCCTCACCTCTTCAAAATACACCGCGTCAATTTGACCTGCTGTCTGCTTTATTTCTGATAGCCATTGTTTAAAACGCAAGTAACGCATTCCACCGCCTTCAAAACGGCGCGATTGAAAATTCACGGTACCACTGAATATGTCACCACTTGCACCACGTATCGCCCACCCCGTCTTCGTACCTAGATCAAAACAAAGAATCGTGTTAATCACAGCGCCACTCCATACAAAATGTGTTTTATAGAAGTGTTTTTTTCCGAAAATGAAGGAAAGAAGGGTGTAAGAAGTATGCAAATAGATAAAGATGTTATAGCTATAATTATTAGTATCTTTTCCCTAATACTATCGTTGTTTTTAAGATACGTAGATCTCAAAAAAGCAGAAAAGACTCGAAGAGAAGATTTATGCAATGTAGAAAAACAGTTTAACCATCTAGAAGAGCAAAATAAATCATTGCAAAAGCAAGCCACATCATCAGAAAAACATGTCAATTTTTTACTAAAAACAAAAGAAGAACTGGACTTAGGACCACCGCTACAGTTCAATGTACATAGTCCTACTCCAGACAAACATGATCCTAATAAATTTAGTGTCATATTATACATTAAAAATCCTACAGAAAGAATGATTAAAATAAATCACATATGGATAGAGAAAAAATGCCAATTCGAATTTGATAAAATAGTTTATAGCAACGGTACATTTATTAGCGGAAATGGCCAAATAACTATCAACCCCACATCTCCGAAACATATAGACCTAATAAAACTCGAAACAGAACAAACCTTACAAAATGGTCTTAATTCCTTTAATAATATAATCGGTGGACAAGAAATTAAATTAGAATTTTTCATTTGTTCCTCAAAATTGAATAAATCAGATACTCCGCTTTTTATTATGGAACATACTTCCTCAAGTAATCCTCAAAAAACAATTAAAGCTTCTTTTTGGACCTATTTCTTATCCCCTCATTCTTCCTAAGTTTATCCTCTAGATCCCATATTATTCTTTTTTGTTTAATTATCTCATCCCTAAGCTCTCCTGCCTGTTTAAAATAGTGATAAACCTCATAAAGCAAATATAGATTGGTAGTTATAGAAAGAACTGTTGCTACTAAACTCATCTTTCTCTCCTCACTTACCCTTCTTCTTACTCTTCTTATTCTTATGAGGCGGCGCTTTTACTGCTTCATCACGCGGTTTAAGCTCTTGTGTTAGTCTTTGAATTTCCGTATCACGTGATTGCACATCTTCTTTTAGTGCCTTTATCTTTTCACTTTTCCGTTCAAACTCTTCTCGATACGCATCTATCTTTTGCTTAAGGTCTTCAATTTCCGTATCACGTGATTGAACATCTGCTTTTAGTGTCATTACAACTTCACTTACATTTCTGAACGCCTTTTCATGCTCTTCAGTCTGTTGCTTAAATTTTTTTATTAGCTTGTCACGTTCTTTAATTTCCTCGTCACGTTCTTTCATTTCCTCGTAACGCTCTTTAATCTCTTGCTTCAGTGCTTCAATTAGCTTGTCACGTTCTTCAAGATCCGCATCACATTCATCAATTGTCTGCTTGGTTTCCTTTAAATACCTAAACTCCTTCTCTCTCATTTCTTTCTTAAGATTATTAACCTGCTCTTTAAGTGCTTTAACTTGGTCGCGATAATGCAATGCAATACGAAACATCACTCCGCTTAAGAGCAAAACTGAAACCACTGCTATCCATAAAATCTCATTCGAACTCATCTTCATCTCCTTAATGCTGCAAAGTCTCACCCGCGCTATCAACGCTGGAACTTTTGCAAATTTTCGTAATTGGGGGGTGTTGCTCTTGCATTAATCTCTGCAAGCGCTCCGGATAAAAAAAATCTTCTGGACGTAAATCTATCCCATGCTCACGGGCGTAATCTAAAATTTTTTGCTGGTGTTTTGCTGGTATGTCACGCCATCTATAAACAGATGACACATCTCTTTGCACTATGGTTGCTACAGTTTTGAAACCACCTAAATATTTTATAATTAATCTCGAAGGCATATGTAATCTCCATAACAGCGCAATAAATAATTGCGTTTTATGCACAAGTCAACGAAATTATGCTTTTTTATCATTTTTGCACATTTGCATAAAAATATATTTTCAAGGATTATACGAACCATGGAACAAGATATTCAGTCCAAACTTAAGCTATGGATTAAAGAGCGCCTTAACGAACGAGGACACGGCGCACAAACATTACTAGCATCACATTTAGAACTACACCCATCAGCAGTGAATCGCATGCTTAATACCTATCAAAATGGTAAAACGCGAGATATAACCATTGATGAACTAGTAAAGATTTCTGAATTTTTTAACGAACCTCCCCCCAGTTTTTACAAAGAAGTAGACTTAGATTTTATGAAAATATGTGCATCACTTGATCCAGTTGACAAAGAAGCGGTGCTTGATTTTCTTGAATTATTAAAAAAATTAAAAACAAAATAAGTAATAATTAACTGCTCTTTTTCATTGAATAATGAAAAAACAGATTCTATTTTTTTATCTATATCGCTCATAAACATCTCCCAAATTGTGGATAGCGCATAATTTAATTATATATTTTAAGATTTATTTTTGCGTTTTATGCAAAATTTTAATTGACTTGTGCATAAAATACAATTATCACTGCACCATACCCCGAAAAAAAAAACCTATGTCAAGGCGTTTTTTTCAAAATGTATTTAAATATTTTGGTATGGAGGCATTTGTGAAAAAACCAGTGTTTATAAATTCTGATGAAATTCTCTTAGTGATGTGCGAAAATGAAGAGCAAAATCTCGCTAAATATGGAACTTTCTTCGAAGAAAAGGACATTATCAAATTTATCGACCAAGCCGATAATGCTGTCCAAATCTTGCGCGTAGAACCAACGACTAATCGTTGTGAAGATATCTCTGAAGATGTTGCCGAATTCTATCTTAAAGAATGTGAAGAGCAGTGTTTCAACGGAAACATTCCGCACGACTTTGTTACGCATAGCTCAGCATACGGTTTTTTTTTAGATGATATAAAACAGCGCGAATATGATGATGCAATGTATGGTTCTTACGAAAAACAACACCGTTTGCGTCCTTGTGATGTGCTTTAAAATCTAAAGGCGTTTTTAAAAGACGCCACCTTTTCAAAAAATTCACCACACAATGCAATGCCGTTCTTTTGCAAGAACGACAAAGGCAGAGTCTAACTTAAAGGAGTAAAACCATGGAAAAAAAATACGAACTGACAGATGAAACAATTGAGTTTGATGGAAAAACCCTTCACCGTATTCGCGCGTTGAGAGACTTTGGAAACGTCAAGCAAGGTGATTTAGGAGGCTATATCGAGAAAGAAGACAACCTAAGTCATAAAGGTAATTGCTGGGTGTATGATAATGCCAAGGTGCTTGAAAGTGCTACCATTTTTCGTAATGCCAAGATTTTTGGTGATGCACATGTTCTTGGCAATGCCAAGGTTTTTGGTAGTGCGAGTGTTTATGGCAATGCTTGTGTTTATGAGAATGCAGAAGTTTATGGCAATGCACAAATCTATGAGGATGTAAAGGTTTCTGATAATGCCCATGTTTGTGGCAATGCCCATGTTTTTGACAATGCCCATGTTTATGGCAATGCTAAGGTTTATAGTAATGCCCATGTTTATGGCAATGCACATGTTTATGGCAATGCTAGGGTTTATAGTAATGCCCATGTTTATGGCAATACCCATGTTTATGGCAATGCACATGTTCTTAGCAATGCGCATATTTATGGCAATGCAAAGATTTATGATAATGAATGTGTATTTTGGAACTACTGGATTGATGACGATAGAAGAATCTCAACTGGAGAAAAGACCAGATGAAAAAATACGAACTTACTGATGAAACAATTGAGTTTGATGGCAGAACTCTCCACCGCATACGTTCATTGAGAGATTTGGGGGACGTCAAGCAAGGTGATCTTGGCGGCTTTATAGCAAAAGAAGACAACCTATCGCATCATGGTAATTGCTGGATTGGGGGTTATGCCAAGGTTTATGATGATGCTAAGGTTTACGAAAATGCACAAGTTTACGGTTATGCACATGTTTACGACAATTCTCGTATTTATGGCAAAGCAGAAGTTTTCGATGAACCATGCATTTACGGTCATGCAGAAGTTTACGGTGATGCATATATTTACGATAGGGCGCGTGTTTACGGCAATGCGCAAGTTTACGGTGATGCGCATGTTTATGGTCATGCAAAAATTTACGGTGATGCATGTGTATGTTGGAACGACTGGATTAATGGCGATAAAAGAATCTCAACTGGAGAAAAGACCAGATGAAAAAATACGAATTTACTGATGAAACAATTGAAGTTGATGGCAAAACTCTTCACCGCATTCGTGCATTGAGAGACTTTGGTGGTATTAAAGCAGGCGACCTAGGCGGTTTTATAGAGCATGAAGGCAACTTATCCCATGAGGGCAATTGTTGGATTTGGTATAAGGCTTGTGTTTTTGGAGATGCACGTGTTTATGGCAATGCACTTGTTTTCGATGAAGCAAAAGTTTCCGATAATGCACATGTTTACGAGAGCGCACACGTTTTCGATGAAGCGCGCGTTTACGGTCGTGCAGAAATTTATGGAGAAGCAAAAGTTTACGGTGATGCAGAAGTTTACGGTCGTGCAGAGGTTTACGATTGTGCCCGCGTTTTCGATAAAGCACATGTTTACGGTCGTGCAGAGGTTTACAATTGTGCACGCGTTTACGATGAAGCAAAAGTTTCCGATAATGCACATGTTTACGGTTATGCATACGTTTCCGATAAGGCAGAAGTTTATGGCAATGCAAAAATTAAAGACGGATATGTGAACGATAGTGCAAAGATTTATGGTGATGCTAAAATTTATGACCATGCACACGTTTACGGTAAGGCATGCGTTTCCCATAATGCAGAGGTTTACGGTTATGCCAAGGTTTTTGGTAATGCCTTGGTTTTTGGCAATGCACATGTTCATGGGCGTGCAAAAGTTTACGATGATGCACGCGTTTACGATGAAGCACGTGTTTACGATAAGGCAGAAATTTACGGAGAAGCAAAAGTTTACGGTGATGCAAAAGTTTACGGTAGGGCACACGTTGATGACTATAACGCCATATCAACTGGAGAAAAGACCAGATGAAAAAATACGAACTGACTGATGAAACAATTGAAATTGGGCGCAAAACTCTCCACCGCATTCGTGCACTGAGAGACTTTGGAAGAGTCAAGAAAGGTGACCTAGGCGGCTTTATAGAAGGTGAGAGCAACTTAAGTCATGAAGGAGACTGTTGGGTTTATAATGATGCCATGGTTTATAGCGGTGCAAAAGTTTACAACAATGCCAAGGTATTTGATGGCGCCTGTATTAGTGGAAATGCTTCAGTTTATTCTGATGCACAAGTTTACAGTCGTGCTGTTGTTTAC
>NZ_JBHIOO010000035.1:0-6215 GCF_042195585.1 Bartonella sp. AS69XJJH
CTCGATAAAACCAATATTGAAGAGGTATCTCAAGAATTACAAGAGTTTTATGACAGCGTAAAATTCCGTGCCTCTGGAATTACCTCCCCCCAAGCAAGACAAAACCTTATTATCAAACTATATGAGGATTTTTTTACCAAGGCATTTAAGAAAACCACCGATAGACTTGGGATTGTTTATACGCCCGTTGAGGTTGTGGATTTTATCATTCATTCTATTGATGAAGTGTTACGCAATGAATTTGGAAAAAGCCTAGGGTCACGTGGTGTCTCTATTCTTGACCCTTTTACAGGTACTGGTACCTTTATCACACGGCTTTTACAATCGAATCTCATCAAACCAGAGGATATGGAATATAAATTCCGTCAT
Organism: Bartonella sp. AS69XJJH; assembly: GCF_042195585.1. Classification (NCBI taxonomy): domain Bacteria; kingdom Pseudomonadati; phylum Pseudomonadota; class Alphaproteobacteria; order Hyphomicrobiales; family Bartonellaceae; genus Bartonella; species Bartonella sp. AS69XJJH. The sequence continues at coordinate 370 of NZ_JBHIOO010000035.1, forward strand.
GATATCCACGCCAATGAGATTGTTTTACTCGCTTATTACATAGCAGCGATTAACATTGAATCGACTTATCATAGTCTTATGAAAGGTGAGTATATCCCTTTCAAGCATATTGGTTTAACCGATACGTTTCGGATGCTTGAAGAGAAAAATCTGCTACAAAAATTATTTAAAGAAAACAGTGAATATTTAGAACATCAGAAAAACCTCAATATTGAAGTTATCTTTGGCAATCCTCCTTATTCGATAGGGCAAAAGAACGAAAATGATAACGCAAAGAATACTTCTTATCCGATTTTAGATAAACGTATTCGTGAAACTTATGCGGCTCAATCGAAGGCAAGCCTTATAAGAGGTCTGTATGATAGTTATATTCGTGCTATCCGCTGGGCAAGCGACCGTATAAAAGACCGTGGTGTTATTGGTTTTGTTTCTGGTTCTGGTTATATAGATAAATCAACAATGGACGGTTTACGAAAATCTTTAGCCAAAGAATTTACAAGCATTTATGTACTTAATTTACGGGGGGATATTCGTAAAAGTATGATGAATAAAAATAATTCTCAAGAAGGAGAAAATGTTTTTGGTAATGGAAGTATGACGGGTATTGCTGTAACGTTATTTATCAAAAATCCCAATGCTTCTGGAGAGTGTAAGATTTATTATCATGATATTGGTAAGAATCTCACGACAAAAGAAAAACTTACTGCTCTCGAATACTTTGATAGTATTGATGGTATCACTAATAAATCAAGCTGGAAAATAATTACACCTGACGAGCATGGTGATTGGATAAATCAACGTGATGACAGTTTCAAAATTTTTTTAGCAATAGGTGATAAGAGAAATCATGATAAAAAGCTCTTTGAAACATTTTCTCTTGGCGTTGTAACTAGTCGTGATGCGTGGGCATATAATGCAAGCCGTAAAGCTTTATCAAAAAACATGAGTAATATGATTGTCTTCTATAATAGCGAAGTAGAACGGTTTAATGATACTTATATACATGCTGACCGTAAAGCACGTATCAAAGCCGTAGATAACTTCGTTAATATTGATGCTACAAAGATTAGTTGGAGCAGTAGTCTCAAACAAGAATTAACAAGGGGAAGTTTTTTTGAATTTGAAAGTGGTTGCTTAGTTCAAACCCTTTATCGTCCCTTTACCGAACAATGGCTTTACTACAATCGTATTTTTAACCATAGAATTTATCAAATGCCTTGTATATTCCCTATGGAAAAAGCAATTGAAAATAAAGTCATACAAATTACCGGTATAGGAGCAATGAACGATTTTTCTACATTTATGAGTAAGGCTGTGCCTGATTTTAAGGTAATAGAGAATGGTCAATGCTTTCCAAGATATTTTTACGAAAATACTACGGTTTCAAAAGGTAAAAATAAGCAACAATCCCATTTATTTACAGAAGACAGCCAAACAGCTGGTTTACAACGCCGTGATGCCATTACGGATGAAGGATTAGCACATTTTAAAGCTGCTTATCCTAATGAAACTATCACGAAAGATGATTTGTTCTATTACGTTTATGGAATCTTACATTCAGAAGATTATCGTGCCCGTTATGCTGATAACCTCTCTAAAGAATTGCCTCGTATCCCTTGTGTAAAAACTGCTGATGATTTTTGGAAATTTGTAACAGCAGGGCGTGAACTCGGTCATTTGCACGTAAACTATGAAGATGTAGAGCCTTATCCAGTGAACTTTAAAAAGGGTAATCCAAAACTGACTGATATCTCTAATCTTGAGAAATTCTATTACGTGACTGAAATGAAATTCGCAAAAGCAGGTAAAGAGAAAGATAAATCAACTGTTATTTATAACAGCAATATCACAATAACAGATATCCCTCTTGAGGCTTATGAATATATCGTCAATGGTAGACCCGCTCTTGAATGGGTTATGGGACGTCAATGTGTTAAGACTGATAAAAAGAGTGGCATTGTTAATGATGCCAATCGCTATGCTGTTGAAACCGTTGGCAATCCTGCTTATCCATTAGAGTTATTTCAAAGGGTTATTACTGTAAGTTTAGAGACAATGAAAATTGTTAAGAACCTACCAAAATTGGAAATTAGAGAAACTGAATAGACTTATAAAGCATGCTCACATAACGGGTATGATAAACTCATAAGGGGTATAGAGCTTATAACCATAATCTATACCTCTCTTGTTAAGTTGATTAGATATAATCTTTAAAAAGAGTGTTTATATGCGTTATTCTAAAAAGAAATCATTTGCACTTTTAGATACTCTTATTTGGATTGCTTTAAGACTTTAAGAAACCCTATCTTAAAGTGAATACGCTTCTTTTGGATTGCCTTTAAAAGATTATATCGCAATCTCAAATGATAGCTTTATTATTTTCAAAAGCTTTGTTTAAAAAGAGTTATGTATATTCATTTTGCTTATAGGTTTTGAAGGTGTAAAAACCGTCAAAATACCTTCAAAACGTATATTATTAGTTGAATTTAGAGGTTGTATTATCAATAGAGGTTGTTTTTTAAAGATCTGTAAAATATTAACACATTGAAATATAATGTTTTTATTTTTTGCTATTTTTTATATAAAAGCAGCAACCGTCAAAACTCAAAACCTCTTCAAAACTCATAACCATAATGATCTTGATAGCATTTCTTATGATTATACCCCCTTTCTTTTGAAAGGCTTTAAAGGATCATATGTTTTTTTAAGACGTGTTTTAATCACTCACTAAAATCATAAGGTTATCTATTTAAATAAACTGATAAAAATTCATACAAGGGATTTTAATAACGTAATCAGTTTTTACTTTCATATGCTTTTCATAAAGCACGTTTTAATCACTCACTAAAATGATTACTTTTGTCAGTTCAATTTACTGACAGATAACTGACAAATATATATTATTAATTGTATTTATGGGTTGTATCTTAATAAGGGTTGTATCATTAAAATGCCAACCTATTGAAATATAATGTTTTAATTTTTTATCTCATTAAAAAAATACTATAGGGGTTAGAGTTAACTGACTAAACTGACAAAAATGACAAAAGTCTATTAAAAGGGATTTTGCTCATCTCTATAATTATCAGTTTCTATTGAGATGTTTTCATAACGGTTTATAAATCACAATTATCCTATTTATCATTTCTCTTATGAAAATGAAAAATGATGCGGTGGCTATAAAGAACATAACAGCTATAAAGCACGCGTGAAAAAAGCAGGCTTTCATAATCACATGCAAATGAAAGCATTGGTTATAAAAACAGTCCCTATAAAAAGCTGTTAAGTTGCAAATGTGTTATTAAAAGAAATTAACAGAAATCTTTAAAACCATTTAGTAAAAAACATGATAGGTTGTAAAGATAAAAATACGCATGATGAGAGCGTTTCTAAATATTATAAATGTATAGATTCAGAAAATAATGCAATCGTTTCACAAAGAACATAATATAGCTTTAAAAGCACATAAATATAAAAGAAGAAATTAATAAGCATAAGATATTATTAATACACAACGTATTAAAAAAATAAGAAAAAATATCAAAAAAGATAAAATAATATTTGACAATAAATACGTATTTTGTTACATAAATACTCAAGTGATTAACAAACACTTTCGTTAAGCGGATAGGTTACGATACAACCTTTCCCATGTCTTTAAAATACTGACTGTCTTTTATGTTTTAACTAGCATATAATGACTCTGTCGGGTGTGCTTACACCATACAATACCCTATGGGGAAAGTGTAAGCAACGGACTTAACGCCGTGTTTGTTAGCGCCCGATGCTTGTTAAGAGCGTCAATAACAAACAATTTAACGTTAAGGTTTTAACTATGACAAATTCAAACAATATCCCCGTTATCTCTTCCATTTCAAATGCAACCGCGCCCGTTAATCAACAAAATCCTGCAAAAAAATACGAATTTACAGGTGAGACAATAGAGGTTGGCTTTAAAACCCTTCATAGGATTAGAGCTTTAAGAGATTTTGGAGATGTAAAAAAAGGCGATTTAGGTGGTTTTATACAAGGTGAAAGCAACCTCTCTCATGAGGGCAATTGCTGGGTCGGAGGGAAAGCCAAGGTTTATAGCAATGCACGGGTTTACGATAATGCCGTTGTAAGTGGCTATGCTCATGTAAACAATGTTGCTTGCATTTATGAAAACGCCCGTGTTTATGGCAAGGCTGTTGTGGCTGGTCAAGTCTATGGCAATGCCAAGGTTTATGGTTTTGCACGCATTTATCCGGATGCTCATATTTTTGATAATGCTTGCGTTCATTATTACGCTTGTGTCTTTAATGATACAAAAATTTATGGCAATGCGAAAATTTCTGGATATGCTTGTATTTTTGCAAATGTAAAGATTTTTCGCAATGCGATCATTAAAGGGGATACTTGGGTTCGCAATAATATTGAAGTCTGTAGTAAAGAAATTGTCTATAACGATCAGTCATTAAAAGAAGCTGCGTAATTGACACGCGCGGGCGCGGCGGGGGCGCCCCTCTTTAAAACATCTCATTTTAAAAATTAAATCTTCTTATAAAGGAATTGTGCCATGCAAAAGAAATTTGCACTCACAAATGAGACACGTGTAATTAATAATCATACCCTTTATCGCATTAAAGCATTAAAAGACTTTGCTGATGTTAAAGCAGGTACTTTAGGGGGCTTTATTGAAAAGGAAGATAACCTCTCTCATGATGGTAATTGCTGGGTAGCTAATGAGGCTTGTGTTTATAATAATGCTCTTGTTTCTGATAATGCTACTGTTTTTAATTATGCTCGTGTTTTCGATAATGCAACGGTTTGTGATAATGCAAAGGTATTTGATTTTGCTAGTGTTTATGACAATGCAAAAATACATGATAATGCCTTGGTTTTTGGATATGCTTTTGTTTACAAACATGCTCGTGTTTTTAATAACGCCGCTGTATGTGATAAGGCTGTTATAAGAGACAATGCAAAAGTCTATGGGAATGCTTTTATTAATTGGTATACACGTATTGAAGACAATGAAACGATTAATCTTGCATCTCAAATTTCTGATGACACTTGTGTTTCTTTACCTATAACAAAAAAATACGAATTTACGAATGAAACGCGTTGTGTGGCTGGTCATACTTTACACCGCATTAAAGCCATTAGAGATTTTTCTGATGTAAAGACTGGTGATTTAGGTGGTTTTATCGAAAATGAAAGCAATCTCTCTCATGATGGCAATTGCTGGGTTTATGATAATGCTACCGTTTTTTGGGAAGCTGTCGTTTCTGACAATGCAAAAATACATGATAATGCTTGTATTAATAGAAATGCTAAAGTTTATGGCAATGCCGTTGTTAATGATGATGCATGGGTTTTCGGTGCAAATGCTCATGTTTATGGCAATGCAAAAATTAATGACAATGCTATCGTTCGTGGTCAAGTTTATGACAATGCCTTTGTTTGTAATAAAGCTAATATCATTTTTGATGCAAAAATCTCTGACAATGCGAAAATTGCTGATAGTGCTTATGTAAGGGGCTTTGTTTATGGCAATGCAAAAATATTAGGCTCTGCTCGTATTGATTGGGCTGCTCATGTTTACGATAATGCCGTCGTTTCTGACAATGTATATGTTTGTTACTTAGTAAAAATCTTTGGCAATGCTATAGTTGATGGCAATCAAAAAATTTATGATGATATTGGGAATAATAACAAAACTATAAATGAAGCTGCTTAAATAAAGCATGGGCGTTGTGGGGGCGCCTGCTTTCTAATCAAATTCTTCCATTCCAAATTTTATCAAACGTTTATCACATTAGATTGTGAGGGTATCTTTATGTGCAAAAAATATGAATTAACTA
>NZ_JBHIOO010000036.1:2777-6150 GCF_042195585.1 Bartonella sp. AS69XJJH
ATTTAGAAAAAGAGACATTGTGTCGCAAGGGAATGCTCAAAGCCCTTGCTTATGATTGGAAGCTTAACCGCGCCATTGAATATATCTCGAGAAGCTGGTCTTTTCTGCTGATATTTGGTTTGTTTTGCGCTTTGTTTTGCACAAGACACAAGAATGCGGACAAACAATGAATGAATATTGGCAATGAGAACGATCAAGTGTCTTAAGGGCATTTGGTGGATGCCTTGGCATGCACAGGCGATGAAGGACGTGATACGCTGCGATAAGCTACGGGGAGGTGCGAATACCCTTTGATCCGTAGATTTCCGAATGGGGCAACCCACCTTTGATGGCTAGAAAAATTAAGCTGTTTTTGTAAAAAGACAGTTTAGTTTTCTAGTCGTCTAATAAAGGTATCTACACCTGAATAAAATAGGGTGTAAGAAGCAAACGCAGGGAACTGAAACATCTAAGTACCTGTAGGAAAGGACATCAAACGAGACTCCGTTAGTAGTGGCGAGCGAACGCGGACCAGGCCAGTGGCTTGAATTAAGAAAAGTAGAAACGACTGGAAAGTCGTACCAAAGTGGGTGATAGTCCCGTATACGTAAATCTGATTTAAGTCCTAGAGTAGGGCGGGACACGTGAAATCCTGTCTGAACATGGGTCGACCACGATCCAAGCCTAAGTACTCGTGCATGACCGATAGCGCACCAGTACCGTGAGGGAAAGGTGAAAAGTACCCCGACAAGGGGAGTGAAATAGTACCTGAAACCGAATGCCTACAAACAGTCGGAGCCCAAGATACGTTCTGGGTGACGGCGTACCTTTTGTATAATGGGTCAGCGACTTAGTCTAACGAGCAAGCTTAAGCCGGTAGGTGTAGGCGTAGCGAAAGCGAGTCTGAATAGGGCGTTCAGTTCGTTGGATTAGACCCGAAACCGAGTGATCTAGCCATGAGCAGGCTGAAGGTAAGGTAACACTTACTGAAGGGCCGAACCCGTATCTGTTGCAATAGATTGGGATGACTTGTGGCTAGGGGTGAAAGGCCAATCAAACTCGGAAATAGCTGGTTCTCCGCGAAATCTATTTAGGTAGAGCGTTAGTCGAATTCTCCAGGGGGTAGAGCACTGGATGGGCTAGGGGTCCTCACCGGATTACCAAACCTAACCAAACTCCGAATACCTGGAAGAACTAACTAGCAGACACACGGCGGGTGCTAACGTCCGTCGTGGAGAGGGAAACAACCCTGACCACCATCTAAGGTCCCCAAGTTATGGCTAAGTGGGAAAGGATGTGAGGATCCCAAAACAACCAGGATGTTGGCTTAGAAGCAGCCACCATTTAAAGAAAGCGTAACAGCTCACTGGTCTAAATAAGGGTCCCTGCGCCGAAAATGTAACGGGGCTAAAGCCATACACCGAAGATGTGGATTTACTCTTCATTGAGTAAGTGGTAGCGGAGCGTTCCGTAAGCCTGTGAAGGGAGACTCGTGAGAGCTCCTGGAGGTATCGGAAGTGAGAATGCTGACATGAGTAACGATAAAGGGAGTGAGAGACTCCCTCGCCGAAAGTCCAAGGGTTCCTGCTTAAAGTTAATCTGAGCAGGGTGAGTCGGCCCCTAAGGCGAGGCCGAAAGGCGTAGTCGATGGGAACCACGTTAATATTCGTGGACCTGTGGGTAGTGACGGATTGCATATATTGTAAGATCTTATTGGATTGATCTTGCAGTGAAGCAGTTCCAGGAAATAGCTCCCACATATAGACCGTACCCCAAACCGACACAGGTGGACTGGTAGAGAATACTAAGGCGCTTGAGAGAACTACGTTGAAGGAACTCGGCAAATTGCACGCGTAACTTCGGAAGAAGCGTGACCCTTTAGCGGGCAACCGTTAGAGGGTGGCACAGACCAGGGGGTAGCGACTGTTTACCAAAAACACAGGGCTCTGCGAAGTCGCAAGACGACGTATAGGGTCTGACGCCTGCCCGGTGCTGGAAGGTTAAGAGGAGATGTGCAAGCATTGAATTGAAGCCCCAGTAAACGGCGGCCGTAACTATAACGGTCCTAAGGTAGCGAAATTCCTTGTCGGGTAAGTTCCGACCTGCACGAATGGCGTAACGACTTCCCCGCTGTCTCCAACGTAGACTCAGTGAAATTGAATTCCCCGTGAAGATGCGGGGTTCCTGCGGTTAGACGGAAAGACCCCGTGCACCTTTACTATAGCTTTACACTGGCATTTGTGTCTGTATGTGTAGGATAGGTGGTAGACTTTGAAGCAGGGGCGCTAGCTCTTGTGGAGTCATCCTTGAAATACCACCCTTATCGATATGGATGTCTAACCGCAGTCCGTTATCCGGATTCGGGACCGTGTATGGTGGGTAGTTTGACTGGGGCGGTCGCCTCCTAAAGAGTAACGGAGGCGCGCGATGGTAGGCTCAAAACGGTCGGAAATCGTTTGTTGAGTGCAATGGCATAAGCCTGCCTGACTGTGAGACTGACAAGTCGAGCAGAGTCGAAAGACGGTCATAGTGATCCGGTGGTCCCGTGTGGAAGGGCCATCGCTCAACGGATAAAAGGTACGCCGGGGATAACAGGCTGATGACCCCCAAGAGTCCATATCGACGGGGTTGTTTGGCACCTCGATGTCGACTCATCGCATCCTGGGGCTGGAGCAGGTCCCAAGGGTATGGCTGTTCGCCATTTAAAGCGGTACGTGAGTTGGGTTCAGAACGTCGTGAGACAGTTCGGTCCCTATCTGCCGTGGGTGTTGGAATATTGACAGGATCTGTCCCTAGTACGAGAGGACCGGGATGGACGTATCTCTGGTGGACCTGTTGTGGCGCCAGCCGCATAGCAGGGTAGCTATATACGGAAGGGATAACCGCTGAAGGCATCTAAGCGGGAAACCCACCTGAAAACGAGTATTCCCTGAGAACCGTGGTAGACCACCACGTTGATAGGTCAGGTGTGGAAGTGTGGTAACACATGAAGCTTACTGATACTAATCGTTCGATCGACTTGATCGTTCTCATTTCCTATATCCATTCTTAAATTATAAAATTTCCAGCTTCTCATCATTCATGCTTTTTGCTGACTTGGTGGTTATGGCGGAGTGAACGCACCCGATCCCATCCCGAACTCGGCCGTGAAACGCTCCAGCGCTGATGGTACTTTGCCTTAAGGCACGGGAGAGTAAGTCGCCGCCAGGTCTGCTAAAGGCATGATATCTAACAATTCAAAAATAAAAAATATTATCATACCAATACTCAATACTCAGAGTAGACAATAAAAAAATCTTGTTCTAATATATATGACGCGGGGTGGAGCAGCCCGGTAGCTCGTCAGGCTCATAACCTGAAGGCCGCAGGTTCAAATCCTGCCCCCGCAACCAAA
>NZ_JBHIOO010000037.1:0-6122 GCF_042195585.1 Bartonella sp. AS69XJJH
TAGTTAATTCATATTTTTTGCACATAAAGATACCCTCACAATCTAATGTGATAAACGTTTGATAAAATTTGGAATGGGAAAATTTGAAAGAGGGGCGCCCCCGCACCGCCCGCGTCTTATTTACGCAGCATTATTTTTAATAATCTTTACAACGTGATCGTTTTCATAAATTTCACAATCCTCAGGAATCCCATATGCATAGTAAACGTTTTGTTCAACATATGAATAACCATCTCTTTTTAATCTTGCATTGCCATGGACCAAACCTCTAATGGTGTGATAACCAGTCACTTTTGCATTCCCATAAACAGAACCGTAGACCTTAACATACCCACCCACGCTAGCATTGCCATAAACCTTGCCATAAATTTTTGAAGAGCCACTTACAACAGCATGATCATAAACTACCGCCTTGCTATGAATACGAGCACTTCCTGTTAATTTTGCATTCCCATAAACCCTTGCATGATGATAAACCCAAGCATTATAAGAAAGATGCGCATTGTCATAAACATGAGCATTTGCATAAACGCGGGCACGGTCACATACATGGGCATTGCCATAAACACTACCCATTATAATAGCGTTATTAGAAACCTTGGCATTTTCATAAATATGGGCAGGATTTAAAACAAGAGCATTATCGTAAACCCAGCAATTGCCATCATGAGAGAGGTTACTTTCATTTTCAATAAAACCACCCAAGGCACCAGCCTTAACATCAGCAAAGTCTCTTAATGCTTTAATGCGATAAAGGGTTTGATTATTAAATACACGTGTCTCATTTGTGAGTGCAAACTTTTTTTGCATAGCACAATTCCTTTATAAAAAGATTTGAATTTTAGAATGAAATGTTTAAAGGGGGGCGCCCCCGCCGCGCCCGCGCGTCATTTACGCAGCATCATTTTCATATTCGCTGTCATTATCATCGTCATAATACCACTCACAATCAGCATAATACTCATGACGATAATAATCATCTTCGCTACCAAATTCGGGATATGCATCATCACAGATATCTTCATTAGCAGTTAGAGAGGCATTGCTATGAATATAAGAATTGCCTGAGACAAGAGCATCACAAATAACAGCATCATCAAAAACACGCGATTCATCACAGATATAAGCAGAGCCACTTATTTTTGCATTGCCTCCGACATGAGCATCATCACAAATAACGGCATTATCAGAAATATGAGCATGATCAGTGACACGGGCGTTATCATAAATTTGAGCATTGCCTTCAATAACCACGGCGTTGCTAGCATGTGCATTGCCCGATAGCTTTGCATTGTCCTTTAATGTCATACCTTCAAAAATAGCATTTCCATAAATTTGAGCATTGCCATAAACATCAACAAAAAAGCTTTTCACTTTAGCATTTCCAAAGACGCGTGCATTTTGAAAGACCCGCGCTTTATTATATACCCAGCAATTACCCTCATGAGAGAGATTATCTTCACTTTCAATATAGCCACCGAGGTCACCTTTTTTGACATCATCAAAATCTCTTAAGGCTCTAATTCGCTTTAAGAAATGACCATCGATATATTCACAATCATCAATAAATTCGTATTTTTTTGCAGGTTCTTGTTGATTAACGGGCGCGGTTTCATTTGAAATGGAAGAGATAACGGGGGTATTGTTTGAATTTGTCATATTTAAATCCTATCGATTATAAAGTCTCTATTGACACCCCTAAAGGCGCCGGGTGGTAGAAACACGGTCGATAGTCCGTCGTTACACTTTTCTCATAAAGAGTATTGTATGGTGTAACCACACCCGACAAAGCTCTCATATACCAACAAAAGCATAAAAGATAGTCAGTTTTTATAATAGGATTAGGTTTATCGCAACCTCTTCGCTATCGATTTAGTGTTTCTAGCACTTGAATATTTATATAACAAAATACGTATTTATTGTCAAATAATATTTTATCTTTTTTGATATTTTTTCTTATTTTTTAAATACATTGTGTATTGATAATATCTTATGCTTATTAATTTCTTCTTTTATATTTATGTGCTTTTAAAGCTATATTATTTGCTTTATGAAATGATTGCATTATTTTCTGAATCTATACATTTATAATATTTAGAAACGCTCTCATCATGCGTATTTTAAACTTTATAACCTATCAATTTTGTTGCTAAATGGTTTTTAAGATTTCTGTTAATTTCTTTTATAACACATTTGCAACTTAACAGCTTTTTATAGGGACTGTCTTTATAAACAAATGCTTTCATTTGCATTTTGATTATGAAAATGCCTTATGATTATGAAAGCCTGCTTTTTTCACGCGCGCTTTATAGCTGTTATGTTCTTTATAGCTATAGCCATGGCATCATTTTTCTTTTCATAAGAGAAATGATAAATAGGATAATTGTGATTTATAAACCGTTATGAAAACATCTCAATAGAAACTGATAATTATAGAGATGAGCAAAATAGCTTTTAATAGACCGTGTCAGTCTTGTCAGTGTTGTCAGTTCTTTTTAAAGCCTATATTATTTTTTTTTAATGAGTAAAAATTAAAAACATTATATTTCAATAGGTTAGTGTCTTTAAAACATAACTCATATCAATAGTACAATCTTTAAAGATAACCAATGATGTGAATTGATTAAAACTTGTCAGTTATGTGTCAGTAAATTGAACTGACAAAATGATTATTTTAGTAAGTAATTACAACATGTCTTATGAAAAGCGTATGAAAGTAAAAACTGATTACGTTATTAAAATCCCTTTTATGAATTTTTATCAGTTTATTTAAATAGATAACCTTATGATTTTAGTGAGTGATTAAAACACGTCTTAAAAAAACATGTGATCCTTTAAAGCCTTTCAAAAGAAACGGTTTATAATCATAAAAATGCTATCAAGACGTATTTATAGATTAAAGGTTGGTACTTAAAAAAATAATAAGAGTAAAAAGTTATTTTAAAACATATTAAGTGAATTTTTAAAAGACAGTTTATAATGATAAGAAATCCTATTAAGACTATTATGGTTATGAGTTTAGGGGGGGTTGGGGGGTCTTTTTACCCCCCCCTTTTATATATATTTTTTAGTCAAAAATAAAAGTTATTATATTTCAATAAGTTAATCTTTCAAATAAACAACCTATATTAAACACAACACATAAATACAATCTTTAATATATATTTAAGAGGGTTTTGTCGGTGTTTTGGGGGGGTTAAAAACAGACAAAACCTATAAGTAATATAAGAAAATGAATATACATAACTCTTTTTAAACAAAGCTTTTGAAAAGGATAAAGCTATCATTTTAGATTACGGTATAATCTTTTAAAGGCAATCCAAAAGAAGCGTATTCTGTTTAAGAGTGGATTTCTTAAAAGTCTTAAAGCAATCCAAAGTACAGTGTTTAAAAGTGCAAATGATTTCTTTTTAGAATAACGCATGATAAATTATCTCTTTTAAGATTATAGGTAATCAATTCACAAGATGATACGTTTACAAAATTTACAAAAGTCCATTAAAGGATTTCTGATAACGTAATTATTTCCTATCTTAGTTATCTCATAACAGATGATAAAATAGACTGTTATTTAAACTAATACATAAGCGGCTTTAATAAGATTAGCATGCCCATTATGTGAGCATGCTTTAATAAGTCTATTCAGTTTCTCTAATTTCCAATTTTGGTAGGTTCTTAACAATTTTCATTGTCTCTAAACTTACAGTAATAACCCTTTGAAATAACTCTAATGGATAAGCAGGATTGCCAACGGTTTCAACAGCATAGCGATTAGCATCATTCACAATACCACTCTTTTTATCTGTTTTAACACATTGACGTTCCATAATCCATTCAAGAGCCGACTTTCCATTGACTATATACTCATAAGCTTCAAGAGGGATATCCGTCATGATGATATTGCTGTTATAAAAAACAGTCGATTTATCCTTTTCCTTACTATTCCCAGAAAATCTCATTTCAGTCACATAATAAAACTTTTCTGGATTAGATATATCAGTCTGTTTTGGATTACCCTTTTTAAAGGTTACTGGATAAGGTTCCACATCTTCATAGTTTACGTGCAAATGACCCAATTCACGTCCTGCTGTTACAAACTTCCAAAAATCTTCAGCAGTTTTTACACAAGGAATACGAGGCAATTCTTTAGAGAGGTTATCAGCATAATGAGCACGATAATCTTCTGAATGTAATAATCCGTAAACATAATAAAATAGATCATCTTTAGTGATAGTTTCATTAGGATAAGCGGCTTTAAAATGTGCTAGCCCTTCATCAGTAATAGCATCACGCCTCTGTAAACCAGATGTTGTGTTTTCTTCTGTAGAAATTAAAAATAAATGTGATTGTTTCTCACTTTTATTTTTTGAAACCGGAGTGTCTTCATAAATATACCTTGGAAAACATTGACTAGTATCCATTGCATGAAAATCAGGTACTGTCTTAATCATGATGACAGAAAAATCTTTCATTGCTCCGGTACCTGTAATTTGTATCACTTTATTTTCAATCACTTCACCTATAGGAAATATACATGGAATTTGGGCAACCATTTCATTAAAAGCACGATTATAATAGAGCCATTGTTGTGTAAAAGGACGGTAGAAACTTTGAGCAAGGCATACATTTTCAAACTCAAAAATCTTTCCTTTAGTTAAATGTTTTTTAAGATTAAGACTCCAACTGATTTTCGTTTCATCCGCATTGACAAAATTATCTACAACTTTTGTAAGTGTTCTACGGTCAGTATGTGGATAGCTATTATTAAAACGTTCTACCTCGCTATTATAGAAGGCAATCATGTTCTTCATATTTTTCTTTACAGATTCACGGCTTGAGTTATATGCCCAAGCATCACGATTGGTTTTTAGACCACAAGAATAAGTAGAAAAGAGCTTTTTACCATGTCCTTTTTTATCGCCCATGGCTAAAAATTCTTTAAAATTGTCATCACGTTGATCAAGCCAATCATTATGCTTATCTGGTGTAATTATTTTCCAACCTTGTTTACTCCGTGTAATGCCATCAATGCTTCCAAGGGATTCAATTATTGTAAGTTTTTCTTCTCTTTTAAGATAATCTCCAATATCATGGAAATATATTTTGCCACGCTGTTGAGATTCTGGATTTTTTACAAGAATAGAGATAGCTATGGGAGCCCGAGAACCTTCTCCAAAAATCTTACCACCTTCTTTACGAGAAAGTTCTCCAGAGGTTCTTTGATTACCCCGCAAATGGAAAATATAAAGGCTCGAAAATTCCTCAACGAGGCATTTTCGTAAGCCATCCATAGAACATCCATTGATAAACCCCGCGTTCGTGACAAAGCCGATTACTCCAGCATTATCAATACGGTCACTAGCCCAGCGGATAGCGCGGATATAACTGTCATAAAGTTTGTTTCGATTTATTATTTTTGTTGAATTCGATATATATTTCTCACGAATACGATCATCTAATATGGGATAAGGAGTATTCTTTGCATTATCATTAGCGCTTTTTTGTCCTACCGAATAAGGGGGATTGCCAAAGATAACTTTGATATCCAGATTTTTCTGATGCTCTAAATATTCACTGTTTTCCTTAAATAATTTTTGCAGAAGGTTCTTCTCTTCAAGCATCCGAAACGTATCTGTCAAACCAATATGTTTGAAAGGGATATAATTCCCTTTCATAAGACCATGATAAGTTGCTTCGATATTAATGGCTGCTATGTAATAAGCGAGTAAAACAATCTCATTGGCATGGATATCGTAACGGTATTTATATTCCATATCCTCTGGTTTGATGAGATTGCATTGTAATAGCCGTGTGATAAAGGTACCAGTACCTGTAAAAGGGTCAAGAATAGACACACCCCGTGAACCAAGGCTTTTTCCAAATTCATTGCGTAAAACGTCATCAACAGAATGAATGATAAAATCCACAACCTCAACGGGCGTATAAACAATCCCAAGTCTGTCCGTAGTTTTCTTAAATGCTTTGGTAAAAAAATCTTCGTAAAGTTTGATAATAAGGTTCTGTCTTGCTTGGGGGGAGGTAATCCCAGAGGCACGGAATTTTACGCTGTCATAAAACTCTTGTAATTCTTGAGATACCTCTTCAATATTGGTTTTATCGAG
>NZ_JBHIOO010000038.1:0-5992 GCF_042195585.1 Bartonella sp. AS69XJJH
TTTCATTGTTTTATCTCTCGCAAGATAAGCTTATACATACCGGATTCAGAGGCTTGGACATCTGTGACAATGAAGTGCTCTTGAGAGGGGGCTTTGCTGTTTTCAGGGGAAATGATTACAACACTATCTTGAGGGTTTGGTGGTATTCCCCCGATATCATTGATACAAAGATCAAGTTCCTTTCTTGCAATTGTGGTAGGGATTCTACCTCCGGCGTCCGATTCTGAATGTTTAATGGTGTAAATCGCTGTGATCCGAAAAGATTGCTGGTTGTCCTTTCGCGTGTAGATGATGGGCTGCCCAAAGGTGTTGCGTACATCTTTAACCATTTTGTTGAGCAGCCCGTGCCAACGCATGTTATTTCGCTCCAATCACGGCTTTAAACAGCATTTCTGGGCGTGTACAGATGTAAAGCGGATAGCTGTAGACCTCCGGTTTTACCCATGCATTACGGTCGTGATCAACGATCAACATGGTGTAGAGAGGCTTTCCAACGGTGTTAGCAAAATCCAAGCTTTCACCAGGGGAAAAGGTTTTTTGGAATACACCAGGCGCATCAACAGGAAAGAATTGACATTCATCCGGCTTAATGCCTATGGCGCGCTTTGTTCCAGCCTTCGCACTCACATTATAGTTGTGAATACTCCGGTAATTAATGAAAGTGACACCTGCAAAGTCAAAACTGCCAAAGCTGCCCGCGCCAATTGCGCTTGGTGTTGCAACACCTCCGGCGCTATTAAGTGTTTGTGCTAAGGCTGTGTTGAGATAAGTTTCACGAATTGTTTTATGGTTTTTCAACTTGGAAAAGAATTCATTTCCACAAAGCCCAATAATCCGCGAACGATCAGAAAATGCTCCTTTTGAAGCCTCAATCATCCGCATAATGACCCGATCAACATTGTCAGCAACATTGGTTGTCTCATTATTCAGTTTAAAGTCAATGGGCTTTGGGGGTGTGATTTCCCATTCTTTGTACCAGTCAACAATGACAGAGCCATCAGCATCAAGGACAACACCTTGAACAGCGCCAAGCTGCATATTTTCCCATGTCAATTCGATTTCAGAAATCAGTTTCTTTTGTTTTCTGGCAATATATTTCATTGCTGTCTCGAGTTGATCTTCTGTGCCAAATTCACGCCGGTTCTGGATTTCTTCTGATTTTACGGTATCACTTTTGGCAATCCGTGTTGTTTTGAAAAACCGAAGATTACGACCCTCTCTATCACCTTCTGCCAAAGGTGCGCCGCGTTCACTGGTTTGAATAAGCGAAAATGTATTATCACGCCGTTCAATACCAACCACTGTGGTACTGGTTTCAACTTCCTCAAAAAGATTAAGAGAGCTTACAAGACCAGGTTGAAACTCATAGTTTTCAATGGCTTTCATCATTGTGATGCTTGAGAAAGCATCATGTTTAAAAAAATTCATATCCATGTGTGCATTCTCCTATCGCAATAGAATGTTGTTTTTGTCTTCGAAAGACTGAATGGCCGCGTTCTTTTGCTCATCTGTGATGGCATCTGGCCATAGCAGTTCAGAAGCTTTCACTGTGCATAAGCGTGCTGTAATCACGGCGCGTTGATCGGCGCCTGTTGCGTCAACAGTGGCAAAAGAAATCCCTGCCGGTGTTTGGCTGCCATCTGTTGCTGCTGGATTAAGGGGGATATATTTTTCTGATGAGGTTATCTTTCCCATAACAGTTCCCGCTTCAATGAATGCTCCTGATGCAAACACCACTTCTTCGTTTGACATATCGGGGTCGTAGGGTCCAAGATAAGCGCCATTGCGTACGTCGTCATAAACAATATTCATTTCACTGCCCTCCAAGCTGCTTCCCATTTTGCGTGAATCTTTGCCTTGCTTGTTCCATCACTATGAGGGGTATAAGGCGAGACTTTTAAAGACGCACTTTGAGAGCTAGCAGCCACCAACACACATTGGCGTGCTTTCTCGATGCTCATACCTTTTTGAATAGCTTTTGCTGCGTCAAAAGAAACGCCTAAGTGCTTTGCTTGCCTTTCAAGAGTTGTTAGTGCTTTTGCGCGCTTTCTTTCTTTTTCAAGCACGGCTTTCATATCTTCGCGCTTATTTTCATTGTCCTCATTGTCTTCGTCCTCATCTTCGTTTTCTTCGTCGTCAAAGATTTCGGCGTTTTTGTCGACGTCATTATCGTCTTCGTCCTCTTCCTCGTCATTGATGATGTCGACAATCTTTTCGTCATCCTCTTCTTCAGCGCGGTATTGTGTGCGTGCCATGTGTTTTGTCCTTCTTTTGTTGTTGATGTTGGGTTTTGTGATATGGAATCCGTTAAGGCTTCCAAAGCTTGCGCAAGGGTGCCTTGCACATCTGCTAATCCAAGTTTGAGAGCTTGGGTGCCTATAAAAGTTTCTGCTTTTGTGTCACGAATTGCATCAGCATTTAAGCGTCTGTTTTGCGCCACCAAATCGACAAACATCTCGTAGAGCAGGGCGCAATCGGCTTGCATTTTTATCTGTGCTGTATCGCTCAAGGGTTCATGAGGGTTGCCATGAACTTTGTGATCACCTTCAAAGACAAAGGTCCATTTATGCCCGTGTTTTTCATCTGCACGGGATTGGTCAAGATGGGCGCAAACGACACCAATCGAGCCTACAACACCCGTGCGAGCAACCCATATTTGAGAAGCAGAGCAGGCAATGGCATAAGCCGCTGAACAGGCAAACTCATTGGCATGCGCCCAAATGGGCTTTTCGTATTGTTTTGAGAGTGCTTGAAACTCTTCCACAAGATCAAACACACCGCCCGCTTCTCCACCGCCGCTGTCAATATCCAGTAAAACAGCGCGAACATCAGATTGTGCAATGGCTTCACGAAAAGAAGCCCCCAAACCTTCATAAGAGGTTAGCCCCGATAAAGCCCCAAGCCATGCACCACGGCGCACAAGCGTGCCATGAACTGGTATGATGGCAATATTGTTTTGTACTACATAAGTTTCAGGGGGTCTGAAAGCTTCTGTATCCCCTTGTCCAAATGCCCCAGTGGCAAACTTTTCTCCTTCAAAAAGGCGTGGTGCAAGAGCATTGAGAATGACATCAAGCTTTGTCGAGGCAAGCATATGAGGAACACCAAAAAGCCGTGATGCCAAAAACGGCATGTCGAGATTATTCACCATTTGTATGTGCCTCACTGCCTTGGTTGCTTTCATAAGTGTCAGAAGTCTCTGAATCTGCGGTATCAATTACGTGATTGCTACCAGCCGGTGCCGCCATATCGGTGTCAAAAGATAAACCACGCGCACGAGCATCTGTGTGTTCTTCTTGCATTTCGGCATGAATGCTGTCGATATCAAAGCCGCGCTCGGCAAGTGCCATACGTCGTGTTTTCAAGCCGGCACGGATTTCTTCTTTTTCCGCTGAGATATCCTTGTTTGGGTCAATCATTTCAAGCGGGGGTGCAAAGCTTTCACATTGAACCCATGGCAAGGGATTTTCTTCCCACCCTGGCAAATTGACGCATCCAGCAAGCACTGCCATTTCAACAAAGCGCTCCCATATAATGCGATTAAACTGAAAAGCAATGATATGTTCACGCCATTGTTTAACATGCCGTCTAAACTGAATGATGGAGGTGCGCACATTTGAAAAATTCCCCCGCGTAACGTCTCCTGTCACAACGGCATAAGGCATATTAAGTGCTGCACAAATTTTCAAGATATTGCGAAATTGAAAAGCCTCATAAGAGCCACCAACCTCAACAGGATTTGAGAATGTAACCTCTTTATTCTCTCCTAAATAAAGAGATGCACCGGGCGCAATGACAGGTGCTTTGTATTCTTCTTCAACGTTGTTTTTATCACGATTATCGGGTAATTTTTCGACGTTTGGTGAATTGTCCTTGACAAACGCCGCGAAAAGAGCTGCCGTCCTTTTTCTATCGAGTTCTGCGTCGTCATAGGATTCGAGTTGAAAGATCTTTGTCATACAGCGCGTTATTTTGGGAGAACCGCGCAATTGTCCGGCAATACGGCGCTCTTTGATGTGCAGGACCATTTCAGCAGGGACACGTATGCGCTCTTGACTCTCAAAGACTATCCTTGCAGAACAATCATCATAGGGGTGATGTTTCCAAAAATGATAAGCAACACGCTTACCACTGGCATTAAATTCAATTCCCATACGAATGTAATTGCCTTCAATCTCAGCCGGTCCATTGTAGGAAAGGTCTAGCATTTCGGTTGGATAAACTTGTAATTGAAGCGGTACACCAGAGCGTCCGTAGAGATCAACATAATGCAATCTTACAAAGCACTCTCCGGTTAAAAAGACCTCTCGTGCAATGGTTGCTTGAAGTCCATAAAAATTGGCATCTTCATCATAGTCCGCCTCATCAACCCATTGCCACCATAAGTCTAAAAGCTTTTTCTTTTCTTCTTGAAAACCTTCAATACGAGGATAAGGTTTAATCCCATCACTTACAGCCGCAGAGACCCATTCTTCTGTTGCAGACCCATAAAGAGCTTCATTGTCATAAAGCCATCTTGAACGGGCAACAATGGTATCACCGCATTCCTCAATGGCTTTATTAATATGTTTTTTTGCGGGGTCAAAACCACCCATACGGCGGCTTTTGCTTGCCGCTTCAAAATGGGGGTTGTGTTGACGAGAAATTGTAAAAAAGCCTGTGAGTTTATTGATAAAACCAGCCATTAATAGCCTCGTGATATATTAAAATAGAAAACGCGTGAACGCTTGCGTCCTTCAAGGTTGGCTATTTGTGTGTTCAGCATCTCAAGCGCTCTGCGCAGTTCCTCAACAGAACGGTTGCTGACTTGCTTATCGCCATGGCGCACCGATTGTGCTCCCGAATAAAGAGCTTCTTCAATTTGTTCACGCCGCTTTTTTAAACTTTCCAGTCTGTCAGTTTTGCTGTTTACTTGGTTCAAGTCTGTATCCATAAATTACCTCCAATCCCCTTGCATATAAGGATTCATCACCGTTCTGGATTGTTTCCTTTGAGGTTGTGCTGTCTGAGATCTTCTTGGAGAAGGAGAGGGGGCATGTCTTGGTGTTGGCTGCTCTAAAGAGCCCTCAATTTTAAGTTTTTCCAGACGCTCTTCTAAGATATCGACTTCTCGATTAAGGTTTATTCCTGCCGAAATCAGACCTTGTAAAGCAGCATAAGCATAGACCCTACAGTCCAAGGCTTCGTTTCTTGCTTTTTCGCTTTTTTGCCATTCAATACGCTTAAAGCCTTTAAAATATTTAATGACTTTTCTTTCAGCGGTTAGCTGGTCAAAATATTCCCGATCAAGGTTTTTGTGAAAGTGTGTTGCACCAGCCCCCGATGCTTCAGGACCAGATTTTTTAAACCGTGCCGTGATAATATCTTTTGCTGCATCAACACCAACAATATAGAGATTAATCTGTCCTTTGTTGTTTCTGCTTGGACGGCGTGGCCATACCGCACGCCATCCCGCTTGCCCCTTAATCCCCCAGATACGGCGTCCCTCACGCGGGCGCACATAATTATAAACCGCTTGTGTGTGTCCACCACCGGTATCAATACAAGCAGCCGTTATCTTGATGCCGTCTTTGTAACCTAGATGCGGCCAGCGTCTTGTAAGATATTCATCCAATTGGTCCCATACTTCAAAAGAAGAAGGATCACCAGGAATGACGTGATAATCAATATGCCAGCTTTCTTCACTGCGTCCCCATCCCACCACTTCAAGCTCTAAACGGTCATTTTGTACGTCAATTCCTGCCGTCAACACGACAGCTTGTTCTGGTGCAAGGGAATAATCTTCACGTTTTGCATAGAGGCTATCAGGGTCAACAACTTCGCCTGTTCTATCCTCCCATGGCTCTCCAAGCACTGTATTGACAAAAGGCTGCAAAAGCGCCGGATCATCCTTGGCATCTAAAAACTCTCTGGCGCATTCCCCCCAAGTAAGCCAAGGGGAATATAGTGCTGAAATATGGTAAGAACGCAAATTCGGTCTGCTTGATTCACT
>NZ_JBHIOO010000039.1:0-5573 GCF_042195585.1 Bartonella sp. AS69XJJH
AGTTGATCTTGAAAGGTCATGCCATCAAAGTCAGGATTTGATTTGATGATCTTTATCCAACCGTCGATAGAAACAACAGGGATCATGCCGCCGCCTTTTTTAGGAAATATATAAATTTCTTTAGTTAAAGGATTAAGTCCATAAGTTTTGGCAACAAAAAGAAAAGTAGCAAATTCTGCATCATTGATGACACTAGCATTTTTATATCCAATACAAGTTTTCATGATTGTTGTTCGAAATTCTTCAGCAGAAAATCCATATTTTTCTGCCATTTCTTTTAAAAAAGTGGAATTTTTCATCTTGATTTCCTCCATCTCGCGCGCAATTCACCCGTGGCGTGAATCACGCTTATGTTTAAAAGTTGTTTGTGTGGTTAGAAACGGCTTATAGAGATACTATAAGATTAGTCGTTCGTATTTCTTTTCCATGATTTATTTCTCTTAATGCATGCTTTGTCTTTTAAGCTCTTGAGACAGCACACCAATTCCTTTTGCTGTGATTTTTGCGCAAGACATGACTTTTTCTATTCCACTTGCGGTTTGAAGTGTGATGGTTGGATAATCCATAAGTTTCTTTTGGATTTTGTCTTGATAAGGAAGCAAATTTCCACCTGCTGATCGTCTATAAATCCAACCTTTTTGCTGTAAGAAGAGAATGAACTGTTTTGGTTGCATCTCGAGTATTTTAGCGGTTTCTGTAAGACTAAACAGTCCGTTGTGACGTTGTAAGCTTTCAAGAGCAGCTGCTTTTGGTTTAAGGGTACTCACTTCACTTTTTAAAGTCTCTAATTGTGTGACGCTTTCTAAAAGCAGTTTTTTCACAAAGAGAGGGTTTTCTAACGCGTTTGCAAGGTCTAAAGGTTTCTTTGCACGCCGTTTTGAAGGCGGTGGGATGCGTTATTTACGCTTTAAACGGTGGCTTATGGAGATAAAGAGGTCCGTTGATGAAATTGATGCCGTGTATTTTGAGAAGTACGCCAGCATGGAGGTATAGACGCGTCGCATGTTTATGGCGGCTTTCTAGCAACCTTAACAGCGTGGTGTGAACATCATCAGATACCATATGAAGGCATTCCTATTGGCACAATTAAGAAGGCAACAACAAGAAAAAGCAATGTCTCAAAAGAAGAAATGATTAAGGCAGTGTGTGCAAAAGGACATGTGCCTAAAGACGACAACGCAGCAGATGCTTTGGCAATTTTATATTTAATGAAAGAAGGGGAACTCATGTCCAGTAAATTACCGTGGACGAGGCCTATGTGCAGATAGATGGATTCTTGATCTTGCTTGTTTATCTCCCATTGAATGCAATGTTTATATAAAGTTGCGTTTGCAAATGCTTTATACTGGAAAGCCGCTTTTAAATAACACGAAGGTCTGGGCTAATTACACTGGCTATTCAGTAAAAATGTTTATGAAAGCGTTAGACGTTTTAATAAACACAGGTCATATTGAACGTTTAGACGATGGCTGTTTATGGAGTTTAAAAGTTGAAGAAGAACTTAACAACTCTAATGAGAGTTTAGAGAAGGTATCAAAGACATCTGGGTCAAAGAAGTGATCAGAAAGAGCACAAAAAGTAGCACAGGCAAAACTGGAAAAGCAGAAAATGATGTTTTTGGTATGCTTAACGATGCTAAGCATCATGCTAACGCCATTGAAAATCCTGATAAAAACGATGCTAAAGCAATGCTTAATGATGCCGTTATGTATTTATATATAAATATATAACATAAACAATAACAGTTATAATAAAAAAAACTAATACTATCGTGTTAGCAAAAAAAAGAAACTGATTTTGAAGATTTAGAAACAAACGAACTGATTGACAAACCAACTGAGGTTCGTGATTGCGAAAGCCACCCAGAGCAAATCGCAACGGGTGTAGAAAACCAACCTCCCATTCATGAGCAAGAAAATATTTTGAAAAAAGCAAAATGAGCGAAAGCTAATCGCGGCTGTCGATTGCCTGAGAATTTTGAATCCGATTACGACTTCGCAATCGATAAAGGCTTAACGTATGATGAGGCGCTGTTAGAGCTCGAACGGTTCACAAATTACTGGATAGCAAATCCAAGTAAAAATGCAAACAAACGAGATTGGCAAAGAACTTGGTACAATTGCGTCACAAGCCCTATCGGAATGCTCGCCAAGAAATTAGAAAAGGAAAAACAGGCAGGTGGAAACAATGGAAACTTTTCAAAAAATCAAAGAATTCGTGGTGGCACTGGAGAGACAATCCGTAACCTTATCAATGAAGCAGGATTTAGTGAATCCACTTCAAAACATTGCCATCAAATGGCGCAATGCGTAACAAGGGATTGTCTATAGATCTTGATCAGTGGCGTGAGATTGACACCAGCACTAGAGGAACAAGCTTTCGGAGTGTATCAGACAGTCCAAAACTTACTTACCTTGAAAGCACCTGTTGAAGACATGGCAAAGGCTCTTGAAGTGCTTGGTGAAAACAACATAACAGCAGCAATTCAAAAGCACCTTAAAACAGCAAAATAGTGAAATTTGCTGATTATTTTGAGATTAGACATGCGTTTAAATTGACAGAAAAGTACCGTACAGAGCGATTTAAAGATTTTATAATAAACCATATTGACATTAAAACGCTTCTGTACGGTCCATTTTGAGGCAAATAAACCCATTGGTAAAGTTATGGATTTAGATAAAAAATCTTAAACCAGATGTTTTAAAAAAACGTAAACAGCTCATGCAAAAAAGTGGATTGCAACGGCTGTTGATTATGCCCCATGGGAGACGAAGCAGAGGAGTACTTTTACAACCTCTACGAATATGAAGACGGAACAAGAGAATGTGAAAAATTTGATGGTGGTCAGTATTCCACCGTACCCAAAAAGGCAGATTTTAGCACCAAAGCGCAGGTAAAAGCATGGGGTTATGGAGGAGCTGTTCCGAAAAGCGTTCTCAATTACGAGCCTCTTATAGATGAGACCAACAAAAGCCAAAAACTACCGAAAACAGTTTAATTGTATGAATTAGGAGCTTTAATCACATGCTTATACCATTTGGCAAAACCTTACGTAAAATTCATATTGATCAGACAGAACGTCTATTAGATATGGCTGATAAATTAGGCGTATCTATAGCGTTTTTATCTTCTGTAGAAATTGGCAAAAAGCCTATACCTGCTGACATAGAAGAAAAGATCATTGAGAAATATGCTTTAGATGAAGAAACGGCTTCTATCTTGAGAAGAGAAGCAAATATTTGTCGTAAGAATTTTACAATGAACTCTTCTGACCCACTTAACCATGAAATTTCTAACACGTTTGTTAGAATTTTTAAGTCTCTTTCACAACAAGATCTGACAAAGTGCAAGGAACTCATGGAGAAAGTAGAAAAAAAAACGGTGCTTGCAGAATAGAATACCTTGATCTCCTTATTTTATACACCGTAAACATAATTTTATATGTTAAAAAACAATAATATCCTTTTGAAATAATTGAAAAAATAAGCAAATCATGCTAAGATTTTCTATGTATTAAAATACAAATTTAAGGTAAGAAAAAACATGCTAAATAAAGTGATGTTAATTGGGCGTTTAGGTGCTGATCCCGAAAGCAAAACAATGAATTCTGGAGCAGAAATAGTCAATTTTAGTATAGCAACTTCTGAGAGCTACACAGATAAAAAGACTAATCAAAAAGTAGAGAAAACAGAATGGCATTCAGTTGTGATTTTTAATCCACATTTGGCAAAAATTGCACTTCAGTATCTCAACAAAGGTTCAAAAGTTTACGTAGAAGGAAAATTACAGACACGTAAATGGCAAGATAAAAATGGTGGTGAACATTATACAATAGAGATTGTTTTACCACAATTCAAAGGCGAGTTGTATTTGCTTGATGCAAAAAAAGATCAATCGGCATCCCCTACCCCTTCACCTATTACTTCTCAAAATTATGCTATCGCTTCAGGGGCTAAAGATTATAGCGCACTCATTAATAATGATAGCATACCATTCTGATTGAAAAAAATATGACAAAGAGAAAAAACGTACAAAACGCGGACGTCCTCGGATTAAAGAATGTATCAGAGATACCAAATGGACGCATCTCACGAGCAAAAACACCGCATGAACCCATGAATAAATTGGCAATTGAAATGCGTGCCAAACGCTTCTGTTTGACCATAGAAGAGGCTAAAAATCCGCTTTCCGGCACCTATATCGGGCGGCTTTATTTGCAAGGCAAAATCAATCAAGACCAATATGATGCTGCGCAAAAATATCTTGAAGTGAAAAACAATTACCTATGTGCAAAAGCATTGCCTAATGCAATTTATGATAACTTTACTCCTTCATCAAATGAGGAGGCACAAAAACGGTGGATTGAAAGAGTAACTCATTGTTATGAAGAGACGAAAGAGGTTATCAAAGAAGCACAACACCTCTATAGACAGTATAATCTTTATGCTACAATATCTTGTTATAGAAGATCAATCGCTAACACATCTTGTTCGTTCTTTGCGTATTGTTCTTAATGCGCTTCATAAGCATTTTAGCCGTTAAAAAAGAATTGATATCAGATGAAAAATCATTGCAAAATTAAAGCGTGATGGCTTTGAACTTATCAAAGTAAAAGGTTCTCATCATAAATTAAAAAAAGATGGTAAGGTTGTTATTGTTCCACATCCTAAAAAAATTTTCCGATTGGTACAGCACGTTCTATCGCACAACAAGCAGGCTCGTTAAAAAAGGAGAAGAAAAATGAAAAGATTTTTTGCTCTTGTTCATAAAGATGAAGATTCTGCTTTTGGTGTTCAGTTTCCTGATTTTGAGGGGCTTTTTTCTGCTGCTGATGAGGAAGAAAATTTAATCGCAAATGCAACAGAAGCACTTCAACTTTATTGTGAAGATATAGATATAGTGCCTATTCCTTCAAAATTTGAAGAAGTCATACAACGGGAATCTGTCAAAACAGCTTTGTCAGAAGGAGCTTTTTTAATACAAGTCCCCTTTATTGAAAATGATGCAGAAGTGGTACGTACGAATATATCCATTGAAAGAGGGCTTTTGCGTGCAATTGATGATTGCGCACAAGAAAGAGGTTTAACAAGATCTGCTTTTCTGGCAACAGCAGCACGTCACGAGCTTAATATTTAACTCATCGATTTGGAGAAATTTCTCACTCTAGATTTTTTTACAAAAGCATGTAATTGCATATGATCCGTAAACTATTAATGAAAATCAAAAGGCAGCAGGTAGACAAAACGCTATAATTAAGAGGGATATAACTATCATTAATACCATATACATGGCATCTAATATTTCTGAACCTGTCATTGCCGTTCTTTCCTATAAATAATTTCTCATAACTTATAAAATCTAAAATGCTTTAGAAAATTCTATATATTCTATTTTTCAAATAACAAAAATCAATATTTGACTAATGATGTCATTAATTATGACTCAAAAGGAGCAATGATGAAAGCTGTCATCACTAAGCCAATGTGTGTTGTTGGCGACAATAAAAGCACTGTTCGCTTTGAACCATCAACACCCAATAATCCATTTGTTGAAGTTTCTAATCAAGTCTACGC
>NZ_JBHIOO010000040.1:0-5551 GCF_042195585.1 Bartonella sp. AS69XJJH
GGCTCTGATGTTCAAACAAAGGATAATCTTTCCTTACAAGCTGAGGGCAATGTTTCTATTGATGCTACACGCAACAGTACCAATAGCCATCGTGGGGATCAAACCTCTCATGTCGCCTTGCACAATGGCTCTCATTTAAGTTCTGGAAAAGATACCACTGTCATCTCAGGTCAAGATATCCATATGGCTGCTTCCGATATAGATGCGAAGGGCAATGTTGGACTTGGTGCGAAAGGGGAGATAACAATAGGGGTAAGAAACGATGAGATGGAATATCATCTTCGCGCCAAAAACACGAAAGTGGACATGCAAGCCTCTCATGCGGTTGGCTCTTCGATAAAATCGGGAGGTGATACCACGGTCATTGCAGGGCAGGATGGCAAGGCGCATGATCTCACTATCACAGGTAGTTCCATTGCGGCTGAGGGCAAGGTAGGGCTGAAAGCCAGCAACGATATTCTCATCAATAATGCAGAGGATAGCTTACATTATGAAATGTCGTACCACAAAGAGGGTGGGGTGTTTAGTAGCAGCAAATCTGAGCATAACAAAGTTGATGCTACCCAAGTTTCCGGTTCACTCATAACAGGGGGTGAAGGCATTGCTATTGATTCCGGAAACAACACGGAAGTTGTCGCCTCGACGCTCGTAGCCGGTAAGGCAGAGGAAACGTCAGGAGAGAAAGCACCAGGAGAACAGAAACAAGCGGATATTACTATTCACTCTGGGGGAAAGATTACTATCAAAGGCGCCCAAGAACACTTGGATCAGCAAGCACAATCGTCTTCAAGTGGCTTTTTGCATGAGGAATCTTCCGATACATCTCAATCGCATAGCACAACGGTCTCCTCTATCCTTGGGGCGACGGGCAACATCGTGTTAGACGCACAAGGAGAAGCCAAGATTTCTGCTTCTCATCTGCTTTCCGGTCAAGATATCAATGTGAGCGGAGAAAGTGTGACGATTGATGGCATGACAGATCACCATAAGAGCCATTCAGAGGAGCATGAAACGGGTTTTGGTGTGGGATCAGGCAAGGGCTTTGTGTCGATATACGGGAGTGAGGGAAAGACAGAGAATGAAGAGAGTTTTGAGCATCAAGGTTCTTCTCTCAATGCGGATGGCACGATCAACATCACTGCCAAGAAAAAAGATGTGACAATTGTTGGCTCTGATCTTGCAGGTGAGAATATTAACCTTTCGGCAGCGCATGATGTGAATGTGCTTGTTGGTCATAATAGCCATTCCTCAAGCTCAAAGGAAGAACGCTCAGGTTTTGGGTTTCAGTTTGAAAAGAGCAAAAGCGGTGCTTCTGTAGGTGTTGGAATTGCAAGCGCCAAAGATACGGGCGATCAATGGGAAAATACTTCCACACAATCACACATCACGGCACGCCAAGATGTGCAGATCAATGGTGGCAATGATGTAAACATGCAAGCAGCCAATGTTTCGGCGGATCGTGATGTCAACATTGATGCTGGCAATAATATCACCCTATCAGAAAGCTATGATACCTCTAACGCAAAAGAAAAGCATGAAAAGTCTTTTGCTGGTGTGACAGGCTCTGTCAATGTGGGCATTCTTGGTGCCGTACAAGATGTAAGGGATGCAGCCAAACGTTTTGGTCATGGGGATACAAAACACAAAATCGGCAATGGTCTTATTGCTGGTCTAAAAGGCTACGATCTCTATAGCAAAGGCAAAGGTCTTTATAATGGGTTGAAAGGTGGAAACAAACAGTCTATTCGTGATATTGCTGATGTTTCTGCCAGCGTAACCGTGGGCTTTAAGACAGAGAAAACAGAAGCCTCTGTTCAGACATCTACTTCGGTAACAGGTACAATAGAAGGCGGACGCGCTGTTAATATGCAAGCCCACAAAGGCAGCATCCATGGTGTTGGAGCCGATATTATTGCCGGTACAAACCCGATGCAAAGCAATGATGAACAGAGTGGGAATATCACCATGGGAGCAGGTGAAGATATCATCTTTGAAAGTGCCCAAAACACGCAAAGCACACAAAACCATAACCAAAGCGCTTCGATGAATATTGGGTATAGTTATGGTACCAGTGGTA
Source organism: Bartonella sp. AS69XJJH (assembly GCF_042195585.1). Classification (NCBI taxonomy): domain Bacteria; kingdom Pseudomonadati; phylum Pseudomonadota; class Alphaproteobacteria; order Hyphomicrobiales; family Bartonellaceae; genus Bartonella; species Bartonella sp. AS69XJJH. The sequence continues at coordinate 2,078 of NZ_JBHIOO010000040.1, forward strand.
CAGGGTGGATGGGGAATGCTTCCTTTGGTAAAGGTAAGGGTTCCAGTGAGGAAGTGCATCACAAAAACAGCCATATTATAGGCACCGGCACTGTTCATACCACGAGTGGGGCAAACACCACATTGGCAGGTGCCGTGGTTTCTGGAAATCAAGTAGAAATGGAAGTAGGGGGTGATTTCGCCATTACCAGCCGCAGTGATACTGGACAAAGTTCTAGCAAGCAAAACTCTTTTTCCATTGGTTATAATAGCCGAGAAAAGGAGGGTACAGCCACAACCAATATTTCCTTGAACAAGGATAAATCCTCCAGCGATTATCATAGTGTTGTGGAACAATCAGGCATCAAAGCGGGTGATGGCGGCTTTAAGATCAACGTTAAAGATAAAACGACCCTAACCGGAGGACTTATTTCCAGCACTGCGCCGGCAGATAAAAACAGCCTGACCACAGGAAGCATCAGCACCAGTGATATCAGCAACGGTGCGCATGCTCAAGCTAGCAGCCAAGGTTTAAGCATTTCTGCGGGTGGTCCGATGTATCAGGGCAAATATGGTGTCGGGAAAAACATTGCTAAAAATCTCTTAGATCATTCAAAAGCTCAAGATTCAGAGGAAGGATATACCAAATCTGCTATCAGCAATGGCACCATCGTCTTGACAGATGAAGCAGGGCAGAAGGCATTGACAGGGCAAGATGTTGAGCAAGCCATAGCCTCCCTTAATCGTGATACTGCCAGCGCCCATAAGGGTGTACAACAGCTCGATGTAGGCAAGCTGGAACAAATCGTCCATGAAAACCGTGAAATGGCAACCCAACTCTTAGAAGAAGGTTTTAAATACAGCGATGATTCCTATAAAACCATGTTTATCAAAGAGCACCCCATCGCCGTGGTCGACCGTGATGAAAAGGGTAATATACTCTATGAAATAGATGCAAATGGGGTACCTATAAGAGACGCTCGTGGACAACCTATCCCTAAGTTTCATTATTTAACGGCTGAAGAAAAGGAACATTTGCAAGAAGGTGCTGATGGCAAGGTGCATGTGTTCCTCAATGGCATTTTTACCCCACCAGAGGAAGCCGCTGTTTATGCTGAGCAACATGCGGAGAATAAAAATGTACCGCTTTATTTTGTTGTGTTCCCCCAAGCGGATTCTGCCATCTCAGAACTTCTGGTAGCAGGCTATCAGAAGTTCATGGAAAATAACTTTTGGGGTTTGACCAATTCCACACAAGAAGCAAAAGATATAATGTCTCGCTATGGTAACACGGGATTGGAAGAGTATGGCCATAGCCGTGGTACCATGTCATTGGGGAATATGCTGTATTCTTTCAAACAAGAAGGTGTGCACGGGATAGCTAACGAAAACACGAAGATCAATTTCTATGGACCAGCCTTTAATGTTTTAGTTGCATCCGGTCTGTTAGGTTATGTGAGTGATGGCAAACAAACCACTATTGGTTTTGATGGGAATAGATATGACTTTGTAAGCAGAATTATTGGCGGTAATGGCTATACCTACGAGACAATACCTGCTGGTAGTAACGTTTTGACAGAATGGTGGAGAGTGACCATGAATCCCATAAGTTCCCATACTTGTCTTGGAGATGCGGGCAATAAGTGTAGATATAATTATGGCACATCTCATCGTGAACAAGTTCCTTCAAGTAAATCATGGAGTAAAAAATGAAACAAACCTTAAAATTATTAAGTGCTGTAACTCTATTCAGTATCGCTGGATGTCAGTTTAATAAGCCTCCTTCAGGATACTTGACTGCTTGGGAGAAGCCAGGAGCAGATTTTACTGAAATAGGAAAAGCATTATTAGAATGTGGTATGCCAACGCCTTATGATGTATTTCCAGAAAATAGAAAGCAGAGCATCAATGCAAAAGCAACAACTTATGCTTGCATGATTCAATCAGGATTCCGCTATAAAGATGAAGAAGTAGCAAGAGCGGGAGGGTGGTGTTATACTTTTAGAGCCGAAAACTTACCCATTTGTCGTCCTGGCGCTGTGATCCCGAGGCCCAGTGTCAAGAAGCGCTTGAACAGCCCTTTTTGTAAAAAATATAAAAATGCACCTGAATGCAAACCTTAAGCACTGCTAGTGATGATCAACAATCCGCCCTCCTTGCCTTCACTTGGAATGGTGGGATTGTTTCCTCTATATCACTATTTAACGTCAGAGGGAGAAAAGCATTTACAAGCTGGTTATGATGGCAAGGTGCATGTGTTCCTCAATGGTATTTTTACAACACCAGATGAAGCAGCCCATAATGCGGTTCAGTTGGCTGATAACAAGAATGATCCGCACTATTTTCTGATGTTCCCTCATAGCGATTCGTTTTTGGTAGAGTTGTTCATTGCAGGGTATCAGTATGCTCTAGAAGGTAAGTTGGGTGCTCTGACCAATTCGACGAAGAAGTACCAGAATCTGTTGTATAGCTTTGGCAATAAAGGATTGCATGTTGATGCCCATAGCCGCGGCAGTATGACAGCGGGCAATGGATCGCATGATTTAGAAAAGCATGGTGTTCATGGTATAGCAAAGGAAACAACGATTAATTTCTTTGGACCAGCTTATAATACTCTAAACATGGCAGATATATTATATATCTTAAGTGATGGAAAGCAGGATTATGTAAACTTGGAAAATCATAAATATGACTTTGTGGGTACAAAGATTGGCAAAAATCCTTATACCTTTGAGCAAATACCTCCTGGAAGTGGTCCTTGGAAAGAGAGAGGGCAAATATTTAAGGGCTACCCCAGTGTCCATGCTTGTTATGGTAATGCCGGTGATGCGTGTACATGGCGCTACGGTTCACCTAATCGTACGCCAATTTATTCAAAATATTCAGGGAGGAAAAAATGAAACAAATCTTGAAATTATTAAGTGGTCTCATTTTGTTAAATATTGCTGGATGTAACATTGATAAGCCTGCTCCAGGGTACTTGAGTATGTGGGAGAAAAATAGTGTTACTGATTTTACTGAGGTAGGAAAAGCTTTGTTAGAATGTGGTATGCCAACGCCTTATGATGTTGATCCAGAAAGTGAAAATATAAGCATTAATGCTAAAGCAACAATTCATGCTTGCATGCTCCAAGCAGGATTCCGTTATAAAGATAAGTTGGGAGGTAATTGGTGTTATACTTTTAGAGCCGAAAACCTTCCCATTTGTCGTCCAGGTGCTGTCATACCACAGCGCAGTGTCAAGAAGCGCTTAAACAGCCCGTTTTGTACAAAGCATCCAGAACAACCTGAATGCGAGCCTTAAGTTTTGTTTGTGATGATCAAACAATCCCCCTCCTTACCTTCACTTGGAATGGCGGGAGTGTTCCCTCTATATCACTATTTAACGTCAGAGGGAGAAAAGCATTTACAAGCTGGTTCTGATGGCAAGGTGCATGTGTTCCTCAATGGCATTTTTACCCCACCAGAGGAAGCCGCTGTTTATGCTGAGCAACAT
>NZ_JBHIOO010000041.1:0-5423 GCF_042195585.1 Bartonella sp. AS69XJJH
GAACAACGAAACAGTCAAATGCCTGCCTATATCTTCATCATACAGACATCCGTATGCCTTGGCTTTCTAGGAGCCGGTTTTGTAAAAGTGCACCACACCCAAAGCACACTCTTTATCATCGGCATAGCTACCATGATCACAGGCATATTAGGTTTTATTGTGAACAGTGCCGTACAAAAAAAGGAACAGAGAGAATTTGAGAATGGTTAGTGGACGAGGCGTTTTTCTCAAGCAAACCATACACCCCAAAAGGACATGACAATCACCGCCCTATCAAATCCCAATAAAATCCCTATCAAATCGTTGTATTCCATGCAACCCCATACCAACCCAATAGGACTTTGATAAACCACTCTTTAATGTAGAGCAACGAACACCCCTCCCCAAAACTTGATATTTTAAAGCAAAAAAAACGATAACGTCATGCAACAAGATCCTATAGGCTTAAATTTTTACCATGGAACAGGTGGTTATGTGTGGCAACTGGCAGACTATATGCAACATGACTTGAATGAAAACATCCACACCCTTGCCTTACAAAAACCCACACCACCCATAGCAATCAATTCTTTTGCCGTTTACCCACGTACATTAGCCCCCCTAGCACACGTTCAATGGGCAAAGAATATACAAATCATAAAAAATAAACCGGCACTCATTGGCAAACGCCAAATTCAGCCTATCACTGTTGTTTCCACAAAAAGCTGTGCTTTTGCTGGATTTGATTTGCCAACATTTGCAGCTCTTCATGAGGGCTGTTCTGTTCAATCCTTGAAAGAAATCAAACTCAATGGTTACCTTTTTGAGGTGAACAGTCTTTTAATATCACTATTGCGACACGGTCTCATTCAAACAGATCAAAAAGCCTTTTCACCAGACCATGCAACCGCTCTTTTACGTGAACCAACATGCCGTATTGTTAATTCTTCTCTTGGTACCCTTGCCATTAATCAACTCAATGGGCGCACAATCCGGCTGAATGAAAAAACCAAACCTCTCTTACAAAAAGCCACAACAGAAATGCATCTTCAACACCCCATAGAACAAACAACAACATTTTTTATCAAAGCAGGAATGCTGCGCTTAATAAAAGGATAAGGATCAAAAGATGGCCCTGATAAGACCCGGTATGGGAACAGAAAACAGTATTGAACTTCTTTACACGCTCATTCAAATGGCAAGACCACGCACAGTCATTGAAATCGGTGCGGGGGATAGTACGCGCTTGATTGCTAAAGCACTGCAAAAAGCAAAACAAGCATGGCAACAAGATAAAAAACTTTTAGAATCCTCCACTTGGGAAGAACGTACAGCTTTACTTGATCCTTCAGGGATTCCTGAAAATTACGAACCTCGACTTATCACCATTGATGATTTTTCAGCAGAAGGCCAATCAGCCGAAGAAGCATGGCAAAAACTGCTTCAAGACGGTATTGAAAAAAACATGGTCACATTTATTCATGAGAATTTCTTCTCTCTCGATGATGAAACACTCAAATCTTGGGGACCAATAGATTTTGCTTGGCTTGATGCTGGAACGCCCGCAGATGATGTACGATTTGTTATAACCCTTTGGGAACACATCACCACTGGTGGTTATCTTTGTTTGCATGAACCAACCATGACCTCAACAATTGCTCTCAATGGGGCACAGCGGGTGCGACGTGCCAGAACTCCTATCTGGGAAGAAATTCTCTACCGGCTTGATGGCTCCTATGAAGCTTTAACACTCCCCGAAAACCACAAATATCGCCAAAGTGGTCTGGGGATTATTCGCAAACGCACCTCTGCCGAACAAATTGTACGCGCACAATCGCTCCAAGCAGAACTCATAGAAATCAATGAACTGCCCATTCGAAATGATATTTTGCCCATGGGAAAAGAAGCACTTCACAAACGCAATATCCGCAATTCACTGATCTCTGCCATGACCTCACCGACACTGCGTGCTGTTTATGCCGCCATTATCCTTGGTGCAAAAAATCTTACTGATATCCTCAAACATGTCGATTCAGATGCCAAAACCATTCATAAATCCATCAATCGCCTTTTGAACCTCGGACTTATTCACAACACAACAGAAGGATTTCAAAACGAAGAGACACCGTGGAAAATGCTAGAAAATAAACATGAGCGGAATAGGGAAAATTTAAGCGACCGCCATTTAGAAACAGAAGAGATGCTATCAAAAATTGGTGAAGCCTTTCAAAAGGAAAAAATCTATAGCGAAACGGAAGTTTCCAAGATATGCAATCTCTTTACGGTAGACTTTGCCCGATTACGGCGCACTCTTGTTGAGAAGGGGTTTTTACAACGCCATGGAGGAAAATATCAACGCATGCGCTAAAAGAGAATTGAAAAATGTTAGCGAACGCTATCGTTTTTCTTCTCTATTTCAAGAGAATGAATAAACTTCCACTAAAAAATATAATTTTATTAAAAGGTTATAAAATCATTCATCTCATTCATATGTTGACAATCTATGGAGCGGTTAGTACATCCCCTTCATAAAAGATACATTAGAGTAACAAGAATGCGGGGTATCAGTTGGTTATCAAATACGATTAGAAACAGTCAAAACCATCAGGAGAGGATATGGGGATTAAGGTCTCAATGACCTGACGATTGTTGCACAAACATCAAGGCATAGTGTTGTTGCTTAATCCAGATCATGCTCGATATTTCTAAAAACATCGTAGAAAAAACAAAAAACAATATTCTTGCAGTGGACTGGCTGGTGAATCAAGAAGGATATTATTTCAACGAAATGTGCACAGCAGAAACAGGGCTCTTAAGACTTCCTCAAGAGATACAAAAAAATGTATTTGATCATTTAACGACACTTCTATGGAAATTCCATGGGCAAAAATAAAATTCCTTTTTTCATCTATAGCGCAGTTTTTCTTTCTGAATTTTCCTTTTTCTTTGTACTCCCTCTGATTGGAAACTCTTCTCTCATAACTGCTGGAAATGTTGCGTTTTATCTCGCTGGATCAGTAATCCTTGAAAGCATTCTCATGGTAACCACAACGGGTTTATTAGAAAAATTTTCGCGTAAACTTTTAATGGCTACCGCCTTTATTTTAAGGAGTATTGCTTTTGTGTGCATTATCCTATCGCTTATACCTTCTGCATGGTTGATCTTTTTTACCTTAATGGCTTTTTCGAAAGCAATTTCAAAGCCATTTTTGAGAGAAATTTTATCAGAACATCTCAATGGAAGTACTCTTAAACGCGCATTAACTCTCTATTCTTTTTTTCAAAACGCTGCTGTCGTTATAGCCCCTCTCGTTGCAACGAGTGCCATAAAATACAATGCATCAGTTTTTTTGATGGCTTTTTTTGCACTTATTGGTTTGTATCTTTGTGTTTTATTCATTCAAATTGTTTATCACTACCCGCATAAAACATTATCTCTTGAAAAGGATAAAAAAACAAAGAAGCCTTTTCTTTCTTCTTTAAAAACAATAATACATAATCGTTCTATTGCTTATTTGCTGGTCACGGCTTTGCTTTGTGCATTCCTCATGGGAATTTTCATCACCACCACAACACTTCTCAGTAAATTTGACAGAAATCTCGCCCCTTATAGTGGAATTTTCTTTTCAATTGTTGGCATCAGTATTTGTATCTGGCAAGGAATAATCAATAAACATCTCAGCCTTTCTGATAAATCAACTTTCTACCTATTATGGCTTATGGGAACTTTCGCTGCATTTTTCCTCATGGGTGGCGTCTTTACCGCTGTGACTGCGTTAATTTCCTACAGTGTCTATGAATCTGTCATGGTTCCAGAGATATACTATCAAGCAGGGAAAACAACGGCGTCCCTCTCTGCCTGTGTTCTTTTTAGTTATATTCTTGTTATTTCAAATATTGGCCAAGCTGCCGGCTCATGGACAAGTGGATGGATCATCAGCCATTTCAACAATCACATCGCTTTCACCTTTTGCATGATTGTTGCTGTCTCCGCCTTTGCTTCTTGCCTTTGCCTCATACAAACTAAAAAAAATAAGGAACTTCAATGTCACATATAATTTTTGCTACTGGGGGCACAACAAGGGTGCCCAAAACACTTCGCCATAAATGGCTCAATTATGAGTTTGTAACACACTCTGCGGCAAAGAAGCTCGAAACTGTCTTTAAAGATTGCTCTGTAAACGCCGTTGCAAATTGTCTCACAGCTTAAAGGATTATGGGGGGATTTTTATTTGCACATGAAATTTGTAGACTACTCAAAGTAACATATTATCCATTTGCCTCTATGGTTGATCTTGAGACTTTGAGTTCAGCTATCGAAGAATTTTCTATCGATACCATCATATGCCTGCCAAGTTTTGCGGATAAACTTATTACGATATCTCGGAAGCAAAAATTAAAATGTCTAAAAAACCTATTCTATCTTGGAGAAGCCTTTCAAGCTTAAATCTATGTCGAAAATAACAGACTTAAATCCCTGAATTAGATATTAAACCTCTTAGCTTTACCACAAAAGAAACTGGTCCAATAGGATTCCAGTGTTCCGAGATTAATGGTGACATTTATCATCTTTATGATCACATTCAAGTAAAGTCAAATCCTGAAAATGATGAATTAATTGTCTCTGTTTTTTATCCTGAAGATGCACCATTACTTGAACACGCCACAGGTGATGTTGTTCATATTGCATAGGATCAATCATGCGATTGTGGCTATCATGGCCATACCTTACACCTGAAAGGAAGAACACCAACTTTTTATAATATTATGGGAACTTCAATTTCTGTACACGATTTTACAAATGTCTTAAATCTTCAAGGTTGCACTCTTTCGGCGAAAGACCATGCAACTCATTATAGTCAATCAATTTGAGAATGGTGTTGGCGTTTTATTGTTTATTGATTCACATTACGATATTGAAAGAAATGCCCTTGTATCATCCCTCTCATCCTCTTATCTGATAAAAGACATTATCAATAAATCACAATTTTTCCATGTTTGCTTTATGCGGAAATCTCAATTTATTCTCTCCTCAAGCTCTGAAAAAATAAAATCCTTTTTTCAAACGACTGAATATCCTATAGTGCTTGATGGTGATTTAATAGAAATTAAATAAGATCAGAGTATAACTTCATAGATAGGTTCTTCATTATCATTGGAATCTTACACGTTTTTTTCCTTGCCCTTAGCGCAATGAACTCTTTCCATAAAAGCATTTCGAATAAAATAAAACACAACCTTTAAAGTGCTTTTCACAAAAGTATATTTAAGGTAGGGTAAAAAATTATCCGATCTGTAGCCCCTTGTACAGAGAATAGAGATAGACAACCGCAAGGCAAGCCATGTTTTATTTTTGTACTCTCTCTATGGAGTGGAAAATGAAAGCCCTCGTAGAAGAAGGAGAAAACACTCTAGTGCACTAATAGAGTTTTTAGAATAAGCAG
>NZ_JBHIOO010000042.1:0-5332 GCF_042195585.1 Bartonella sp. AS69XJJH
CATGATTTTGGTGAGCGTTCCAGAGAGTTTGAGAGGCAGATAGCCTCTCATTAAAAAGTATAAAAGATCTAATAAAAAACTATTTTTATTGCTAAACTTCCAAGATTATTTTATGAGTAAGAGTTATTGGTTATCTACGCAATAATCAATAAGGGAGTAAAAGCCCTAAATTCTAGAATATAAATTAGTCCATTATATGGACTTCCCGGAATTCCGGGAGATTTTGTTATGTCCAAGTGCTTTAAGCACTAAAAGCAAAAAGCTGACTAGAATTCAGTACTTTTAACTCCCGGAATACCAATGCGAGGGCGCTCGCACCCGGTAGGGGGGAATTTAAAGTGCGAAACAAAACTCCACATTTTAATGACGTTTCTGTAGGGAAAAAAATTCGCTATAGAAGAAAGTACATGGGAATTTCTCAGACAGAATTAGGTAAAAAATTAGGAGTAAGCTTCCAACAAATCCAAAAATATGAAAACGGCTCAAATCGTGTAGGAGCTGGACGTTTGCAGGAAATCGCTAACATACTAGATGTTGATATCTCCTTTTTTTATACCGATATTTCAGAAAAAAGAAATATTTCGTACCCTTATAATGAAGGACTTCATAGTAAAGAAGAATACTCCCTTTTAAAAGGTTTTAGAAAACTTAATCCTAAAAAACAGAAAGCAGTTTTGTGTTTGTTTTCTGAATAAAATGAAAACTTTTAAAATTATAGCGTACAAACTAATCGCTCTGTTTATAAGCATTCATTAATATTTCTAGAAAATCACCATGGCGATATCGCTCTTGTTTAGCCATCAATTTAAAACGATTAATGATATTTACGCTAGCTTTGATATTTAATTGTATCTCAACTGACTGTTCACGACTTGGGAAAGTTGCTGCCTTATCTATCTCTTTGCGTTGTACAATGTTTAAAGAAGATTGAGTTTGTCGGGGTTTAAAATCATCAAGTTCTGAAAAATTTAATGGTTTTCTTTCTGTACTCATTCTTTAATTTCCTTTCTCTTTAACTTTTTTTAGCTTTGTAATGACTTCAGCAACAAATGCTTCGACATTGCCAATCGCAGTTTCTAAATTATTAACTTCCTTTGGATTGAGATTACGATGTGAACCTCCAGTTGCAAAGATTGCGGAAAAAGCATCACGTTCATTGATTTCTGTTTCAAAAACATCAAGTTCTGGGTTTTTTCTAAATTGAGATGATACAAAACGAGCAGTTCTGGATTTTGCAACAACTTTAGATTGCGTAAACAAAACAGAATAAGCGATAAGACGCCGTACAGCTTTCATATCTCTGTGAATTTCTTTTATAATTTCGATAGCTGCTATAGCGTCTTGCTGTTGTTCCTTCATAGGAACAATTACAAAATCAGATTGACTAATTGCATAACTAGTTAAGCGTGATGCTGTACCTTCTAGATCAACAATTACGAATGGATCTCGAGTAGATGCAATTTCTATTTCATCTAAAATAGTTTTTTCAGATTCATTAGTAACGACAGTAAGATTATCTGGTTTACCCGGCAATTCAGACCAAGTGGTAATAGGATGGCGAGGATCAGCATCTATAATTGTAACTGGTTTAGCATGTGCAAGTTCACAAGCAAGGAGCAAAGCAGCTGTTGTTTTTCCACTCCCCCCCTTGGAATTAGCAAAGGATATGACAGGCATTTAGTTACTTTCTAAATAGAATATAGTATTGTATAGTATTATACCATAAGGTATAATAAAGTATTAAAATATACCCTTTATAAGGAGAAAAAATGACCACTAAATCCGTTCAAAATCATAACGATAAAGTTTTTAAAAACGTTAGCAAATTTTTTGAAACTTTTAATCAAAAAATAGATTGTTTTAACAAACCCGATACAATACAGCGTGATGGATTTACAAAAGTTAAAACAAAAAGAGGAGATATCATAAAAAGTACAGTTCCAGAAGCTGCACTACAATTAGCTCTAATGATAGACAATGGTACAAAATTTTGGAAAGAGGATATAGGAAAAAAATAATTTTTCTATGAGAAGTTTGTCAGTTAAGTTTACTATACCCTATGATATTATATAATAAGGTATAGTACTATACTAAAAGATACCTTTATGTTCTTGGCATGGTAATGATAGGCTTTATTTTCGTAAGCTTGATGTTTTTACGTTCAATAAATAAACGTAAGGTGTTCACACTAACTCCTAATGTCTTAGCAATACGGCTCTGTGATAAACCAACATTTATAAATGCTTGAATTTCATCAATGTGATTGTCCAGCTTTAATTGCGTAGCTTTACTTCCTTTTGGCCGGCCAAGTTTTATTCCTCGTTGACGAGCAACATTTAAGGCTTCTTTTGTGCGTGTTTGAATTAAATGCCGTTCAATTTGCGATACCATACCCAATACGTTTGCAATGATATCGCTTTGTAAACTTCCGTCCATGATAAGGTTTTGTTTCGTTATATGCACAATTAAACCACGTTCACTGGCTGCTTTGAGAATTTCTAAAACAGCAAGAGAAGAACCAGCTATACGAGAAAACTCCGGTGTGAGTAAAACATCACTACATTCAGCTTTTTCAATTAAAGCACCAAGTTTACGCTTACGCCAATCTTTTCCTCTACTTGCAATTTCTTCTTCAATATGGAGTGGAGCAAAGCCATGTTTGTTAGCATATTCTAACAAGCCAAATTTTTGATTTTCTGTATCTTGTCCATCACGAGAAACACGTAAATAAGCATAAAATTTTGGCATTTTCAGTAAAAAGGTTATTTTAGATTAAAAATGATATATTATTGCATATAAAAAATAGGAATTAAATATACAATTTTCGTTCATGTAAAATGATCGTTTTTTCTGATAGGATATTACTCAGTATATTAAAAATATCATCGTTTAAAACAGAAAGATAAGCAATAAAATTAAATTTTTAAATGTTGAGAACGCTGTTGAATAACATTGATGATTGCATCAAAAACTTCAGAACGCAAACCTTTATCCTCGAGTTCTTTCTTTAATTTTATTGCTTTATCATTGATTAAATCAGTCATTCTTTTTATTTGCTTTTTTAAGGACAATTGAGCGGATTTAGTATCCGCAACCATTTTATAAAAATGACGTAAATATATTTTTTTAGGTATATATTCTCCTCCTATTTTCATAGCCATTTTTTGAGATAAATCTAGATAAATAGCTGTGCTTAACAAATCATATGCAGGAGCAAGTTCTGGTTTTTTCTGTTGGTAAAGTAGTGAAAAGTTTTTGCCATGCGCATCGGCATTACCAATTAAATAATTAAAAATAATTATATTAAGGAAATTCAGTTGATCAACAGCAGGACGCAATGTATGCTGGAAAATAACGGTTTGGCACGCAGCAATACTAGGTCCTCCTTCACATTCATATTTAAATTCTGGAGCTACACTAAGTGCTTGACAAAAATCCTCTTGATGAATACGCAAAACTGTTCCATTAGAAGATATTTGACGATCATATCGAGTGATGAGACAATAGGGTGTATTATTGACAAAATGTAAATACACTTCCGGCACATTAATACCTACGAGTTTTGCCAATTTCATACAAAAAAGCTCATTATGCGCACTATCATTAATATGTTCAATGAGAGGTTTCAAAATATGCGTGGTCGGAGCACCCCCTTTAATGAGTTGAACACGATTATCTTTAAAGCCAACCGCTAATTTATCTTGTGCACCCGCAAGAGACAATCTGTAGCCATCTCCACCAGCAAGCATTGGACGACGTTTAATACACTCAAGAATTTCTTTCAATTGAGTATCATCAAGAGTTTCTACATCATCAGTTGGCAAATTTGGAACTTGTCCATGTGGATATAAAGCGAGAGCACCAGCACAATCTCCCCCAACAACTTCAAGCAAAGCAAAAGCATTTCGTTCAGAAAGACCTAAATAAGTTGCTAAACGATATCTTACATTATCATCGGGTAAGAGACCGGAAAAAAAGGCTTTTACTGCTTGACCTTTATAAGCTTCAACACGAGGAGGTAGAGAGACAGAGATGCCCTGTAAATCTTTATACAAATAATCAGTATCGTAGAGAAACGTGAGATCTCCACTTTTTTCTTGTTGTAATTGACCTACTAATTTTGCGTGTAAATAAACATCAAGTGTACGGATCATAATTTTTCATTTTCAATCTGAATATCAAGACCAAGCATTGAAAGCACATGTATGGTTTTTCCAACATGACAAGACTCTTTGCCTCTTTCTAAATCACGGATAAAACGCACACCAACCCCTGATGTAGCTGCTAACTGTTCTTGTGTTAATCCTTGTTTTTTACGTGTATTTCTAACAATAAAACCCAATATTTTCATTCTGCTTTCAATCATAATCAACCCTTTCGGGATGATTATATCATTTCATGCTTTTATTACAAGAAAATAAACCTGTACGGGACGTTTTTATCCCATATACTCCTAAAGCCTTATCCGAAGAACAAAGAATAGTGCATATTTTTCGTATACTTCACGCAGAAAAAAAATCAGTAGTTAACTGTATCTAAATTGAATCCGGCTGTGTTTAATAGTTCAATAAGTTTTGGGAGAGTCTCTTTTACGTGTTCATTAAAAGGAATGTAATTAATCCCTTCATAATCTGAAGGCACTTCAACATCTCGTTGTTTTAAAATAGCAATATTTCTGCAAGAAATTTTAGAAATTAACATACTCATTTTAAAAATAACATTTTGATTAGCGCGCGGTTGTGCGTCTTTTTTATCAGCAGATTTTGCATAGCCAATGTCATCTGGAGTAAGTAGCACAATACCAAATTTTGGAGAATTAGTTTGCATACTAATTTCTTGTTTAAAATCCTCAATAGTAGTTAAATCATCACTACCAAATTTTAGAACGTATGGTTCCAATCCAAGCTTAAAAAGAATACGTTCAATTTGTTCTAAAATAGTATGATTATTATATACAATAAAAATTTTTGGCATTTTTATATCCCCTATAAAATATATGCATTTGTCCCAGAGGGCTTATTATTCTTTATCAACGAACAATTGCGATAAAAATTTCTCCCAATCTATATTTTCCTTTAATTTATCATTAGTCTCTTTATCAAATTTTATTTTTTTACCATTTACAGTAAAATAAAATTCAACACTTTCGATACCATCATGATTGAGCATTACCAACACCTATAATTTTAATTATGTTCCATGTTTTATTGAGTTTAATGGAAATTTTAATACCTTTGTTTTTACATTGCTCTCTGAAAGCAGGCGCCCCCCGCACCTGCTATTTTATTTACGCAACATCCTCATACTCATGACGATAATAATCATCTTCACT
>NZ_JBHIOO010000043.1:0-5256 GCF_042195585.1 Bartonella sp. AS69XJJH
GCTCTTCATTTTCGCACATCACTAAGAGAATTTCATCAGAATTTATAAACACTGGTTTTTTCACAAATGCCTCCATAGAGCCTATTGGCAAAAGTTATTTTCTAAGATATGGAGTAATTAATACGTTTTTCGTAACGATGTGTCAATAGGTAAAATACGAAAAACGTATTTTTATTTTTATAAATCTATTCGATTTTGTTTATTATCATTAATGTTAATGAGGTGCTTATGATAGAAAATATAAAAGAAAAGCAGCTATCCATCATGCTAAATAAATTAACCGAATGTGAAAAAAAAGCTTTTATGAATTTCTTGCTGCGAGCAGAGATTTTAAAAGATCCTCGACAATCTTCTTTTCAGAATCATTCGCTTGTGAATATAAGTAAAGAAAATCATCAGAGTAAGGTCCAGAAATAGGTGAAGAATCTTTAAAAAACTCCATAATTTTAACTAATTCATCTGCCTTAATATCTCTCATTTCCCTATTTGTATTAAGATTAATCATATTGGATATAGCTGGTCTTCTTATACCAAGATGGGCGGCAAGCTTGGCTTGGCTCCCTCGTCCCATTTTATCAAGCTCTTTTTTTATCCAAATTTTTAGCTCTTTTTGCCTAATCATAATTAAGTTTATTCCTTATTTTTAAAGTCCTTACAATACAAAAAATATAATGATACGTTTTTCGTATTGACTAAATATTTTTGATATCGTATTTTTATCGCTATGATAAAAACATATACGAAAACCGCAAAACTCATAATTGAGTATCTAGGTGGGTATAAAAAAGTTGCTAATATCGTTAATCGCAATGTTATTGTAATTAGAAAATGGGCTTACCCTTTTGAAAAGCGAGAGGGTAAAGGCGGAATTATACCAGCTAAATATCAAGTGATGCTCTTAAACTACGCCCGTGAGCATGGGATAGATTTACGTCCAGAAGATTTTTTTTATCCGGAGCGCTTGCAGAGATTAATGCAAGAGCAACACCCCCCAATTACGAAAATTTGCAAAAGTTCCAGCGTTGATAGCGCGGGTGAGACTTTGCAGCATTAAGGAGATGATGATGGCTGTAGAAAAGAAATATGAGTTCACACGCCAAGGAGTAACGCTTTATCCTGATGAGAATAATTCACATGGTATTGTAATGCTTCGTCGCATACGGGCACTGAGAGACTTTGGAAACGTTAAAAAAGGTGATTTTGGTGGTTTTATAGAACATGAAGGTAATCTATCACATGAAGGGGATTGTTGGGTAGATGATTCGGATAATTCCTTTAGCCGTGGATATGTTTTTGGTAATGCTCGTGTTTTTGGAGATGCCCGTGTTGGTGGCATGGCACGTGTTTTTGGGCATGCACAAGTATACGGTTGTGCAGATGTTTTCGGTGATGCGTATATTTATGATCATGCAAAGATTTACGGTAATAGCAAGGTTTATCATTCTCGCGTTTACGGTGAAGCACAAATTTATGAGAATGCTTTTGTTAGAGGTCAAGCAGAAGTTTATGGGAATTCTCGCATTTTTGGGAATGCTGAAATTTATACAAAAGCACGTGTGTACGGGAATGCCAAGGTATATGAACATGCACATGTTTTCAATCAATCTAAAGTTTATGACAATGCGTTAGTTCACGGGCATGCAAAAATTAGAGAGCAAGCTAAGATTTATGGCAATGCAGATGTTTGTGACTATGAAGATTTTCGCGATAATGAAGAAGTTTACATGCGTAAACACGTTTCACAGAACGCAAATGAAGCGCATAAGAATGATGATGGCAAGTCACGGGTAGAGCTTATACCGCCTTTAGCACTGATGGAAATCGGTCGTGTTTTAGAGTTTGGAGCAAAGAAATACGGAGCAAACAACTGGCGTAATGGCATGGATTGGAGCCGGTTTCACGGTGCTGCTTTGCGTCATTTATTAGCATGGTTTGGTGGAGAACATAAGGATGCTGAGAGTGATTTATCACACTTGGCACATGCGGCTTGTTGCATTCTTTTTTTAATGGAATGCGAAGCACAACAGATTGGTCATGATAACCGCCCTCATAAAAATTAAAGGAGATAAAGATGAGTTGGAATGAGATTTTATGGATAGCAGTGGTTTCAGTTTTGCTCTTAAGCGGAGTGATGTTTCGTATTGCATTGCATTATCGCGACCAAGTTAAAGCACTTAAAGAGCAGGTTAATAATCTTAAGAAAGAAATGAGAGAGAAGGAGTTTAGGTATTTAAAGGAAACCAAGCAGACAATTGATGAATGTGATGCGGATCTTGAAGAACGTGACAAGCTAATTGAAGCACTGAAGCAATTGACAGAAAGGCACCGTACAGAGCGATTTAAAGATTTTGTGATAAAAACCACATTGAAATTAAAAACGCTTCTGTACAGTCCATTTTGAGGCAAATAAACCCATTGGTAAAGTTATGGATTTAAGTAAGGGGATATTAAACCAGATGTTTTTAAAAAAACGTAAACAAAAAGGGCAAAAAAGATTTGTAGCAACGGCGGTCGGTCATGCACCATGGGGATTAGGGGTAGCTGAGTATTTTTACAACCTTTACGAATATGATGATGGTATGAGGGAATATGAGGAATTCGATGGTGGTCAGTATCATGAGATACCTAACAAAGTTGATTACAGTACAAAGGCTCAAGTGAAAGCGTGGGTTTATGGGGGTGATTTGCCAAGAAGCGTTTTGAGTTATGAGGCGTTGATAGATGAGGTGAATAGGGAAATCAAACAACGTACAAATGGTGATCAGTTGATTTGTGAGATAACGAATGATTGTGAGAGAGGTTATCCATTATCAAGTGAAGAGATAGACAGAGAGCTAGAAAAAGCGCTTGATATTCAATTAGGTAAATATCAAAATGAAAAAAAGTGAAAAAAATAAAAAATACGTATTGACTTTAAAGAAAGGTTCGTTTAGAAAGGTCGACAAGTGCTTAACAACACTAAATCACAAGCGGATAAACCACGATAAGGTTTTTCCCATTTCTTAAAAATACTGGCTGTCTTTTATGCTATGATTAGCGTATAACGATTTTGTCGGGTGTGGTTACACCATACAAGACTCTTTATGAGAAAAGTGTAACGACGGACTTGTGACCGTGTTTGTTAGCACCCGACGCCCTTATGGGGTGTTAATAACAAACCCAATAATCACAAGGATTACTAGTATGAATGCTACAGTTAAAAATCAAAAAACATCTCCAAAATATGAACTTACTAATGAAAACCGCGTTGTTAACGGTGTGACTTTACACCGCATTAAAGCTTTAAAAGACTTTGCTGATGTTAAGGCGGGCGATCTAGGTGGTTTTATTGAAAGTGAAAGCAATCTCTCTCATGATGGCAATTGCTGGGTCTATGATGATGCTATGGTTATTCAAGCAAGCGTTTCCGAAAATGCCAAAATACGCAATAATGCCTGCGTTGTGAATTGGGCTAGGGTTTATGGTAATGCCGTGATTAGTGATAAGGCATGGGTTTTGAGTGATAAGGCACATGTTTATGACAATGCAGTCATTAATGGCAATGCAAAAATTGGCGGCTATGTTTTTGGCAATGCCGTTGTGAGTGATAATGCCGTTATTACAGAGGGGGCTCTTATTTACGATAATGCCCGTGTTTATGAAAATGCGTATGTGAGTGGGCTTGTGTTTAATGATGCCCATGTCTATGGGAAATCACGCCTTGCTGCGTGGTCAAAAGCTTATGGAAATGCACATGTTTTTGATAAAGCTATAGTTTATGATGGTAGCAATATTTATGACAATGCCAAGGTTTCTGGCTCGGCGCGTGTTGGTCCCTGTGCAAAAATTCACGATAATGCTCATGTGAGTGGCAAGGCACAAATTTGTCAATTTACAACAATTTATGGCAATGCTGTGCTTAAAGAAAATAAGAAATTTTCTGAAGATATTTGTGGTGATGATAAAGCAGCGTAAATAACGGGGCGGGGGGCTGCTTTATAGCAAAAAAGAAAGCCGCGTTTTAATCAACGCGGCTTTTATATTCACAGGAGGTATATACATTTCACACTAAACACATATCACACAAAACGTGTAAAAACGCAAGCCTTAATACAAAAAAGCCGCATCAAAATGAATTGATACGGCTTTCATGATCAAAACAACTAGCGACCCAAATAAACGATTAAAATAACCAACCGAAATATAAGAGAACATCTCTTTATTGCACAAAACGTATCAAAACACAAGCTGTTAAATAAAATAAAAATGGGATTCACACTGTAGATTCAGTGATTTATAATTATCATTTATCAAATCAATTTAAATCATAATGAATAAAATGAACGCTGTTAAATTACCTTCTTTTCAAACAGAAGAACAATCTTCTTTTCGTCAACCACCCCATAATATTGAGGCAGAGAAAGCTTTGCTTGGTGCTATCATTATCAATAATGATGCTCTTGATAGCGTTTCTGATTTTTTAAAAGCAGAGCATTTTTTTGAACCGTTGCATCAGAAGCTGTTTGATATCATTTCAAAAATTATCCAAAATGGAAAAGTTGCAGATCCCATTACTATTAAGCCTTTTGTTGACAATGATGAGAAAATTGCAGACATCACTGTATATAATTACGTGGTGCGTTTAGCTACAGAGGCAGTCACAATCATTAATACTAAAGATTATGGAAGCGTCATTTATGATTTGTTTATCCGCCGCTCTTTAATTAATCTTGGCACTCAAGTTGTGAATAGAGCTTATGATGCTTCTGTAGAACTTACAACATCACAACAAATTGAAACTGTTGAAAATCAGTTGTTTGAATTGGCAGAAAAAGGCAAATATGGGGGTGGGTTTGAAAACTTTAATACAGCCATTACCAAAGCACTTAACATGGCAAGTGCTGCGAAAAAGCGTTCTTCAAAGCTCTCAGGGATCGCTACCCATATCAAAACTCTTGATGAGAAAATGGGGGGATTACAAGCATCTGACTTAATTATCCTTGCGGGGCGCCCTGGGATGGGGAAAACCTCTCTAGCTACCAATATTGCTTTTAATATTGCCAATGCTTGCAAGCGTCATGATAACAGCCAAGAAAATGAAGGGGGCATTGTAGGTTTCTTCTCACTTGAAATGTCATCTGAACAGCTTGCAACTCGCATTATCTCAGAACAAATAAAGGTTTCTTCTTCTGATATGCGTCGTGGTAATATCTCAGAAGAGCAATTTGCAAAAATTATTCACGCAATGCGTTCCTTACAAACAATCCCTCTTTATAT
>NZ_JBHIOO010000044.1:0-5057 GCF_042195585.1 Bartonella sp. AS69XJJH
TTGTTAGAATTTTTAAGTCTCTTTCACAACAAGATCTGACAAAGTGCAAGGAACTCATGGAGAAAGTAGAAAAAAAACGGTGCTTGCAGAATAGAATACCTTGATCCCCTTATTTTATACACCGTAAACATAATTTTATATGTTAAAAAACAATAATATCATTTTGAAATAATTGAATAAATATGCAAATTATGCTAAGATTTTATACGTTTTAAATTGCAAATCTAATGGAGCTACAAATATGCTAAATAAAGTGACGTTAATCGGGTGCCTCTCTTTAAACATCTCATTAAAATTTTATTGAATATTAGATTAGGGAACTACCTATGACCAATACAACTATATCTAAAAAATATGAAATTACTGACGAAATCAAAGAAGTTTGCGATGCTGATACACGTCAACCTAAACACTTTTATCGCATTCGTGCATTAAGAGATTTCGATGATGTCAAGGCGGGGGATCTTGGCGGGTTTATTGAAAAGGAAAGCAATTTATCCCATGATGGCAATTGCTGGGTCTATGATGATGCTATAGTTGCATATGATGCTATTGTTAGTAAAAATGCAAAGGTACGTAATGAAGCCGCCGTTGCTGGTAATGCGAAAGTTTATGATAATGCTATAGTGAGTGGTAAAGCTAAAGTTTATGGTCATGATACCCATGTTTATGGCAATGCACAGGTTTCTGATAATGCGAGTGTTAATGGTAGTATGTGGGTTCGTGGTAAGGGAGTCGTTCATAGCACGTGCGTGGTTAATGACAATGCCAAGGTTTATGGTGATGCAAAAATTTGTGGTCAAGTTTGTAACAATGCCGTGGTTTATGGGAAAGCCTTTATTGCTGTAAATGCAAAAATTTATGACAATGCCAAGGTTTGGCATAGTGCTGATGTGAGTGGCTTTGTTTATGGCAATGCAAAAGTATCAGGGTCTGCTTATATATATGAGGGTGCTCATATTTTTGATAATGCAAGAGTTTATGGAAAAGCGGTTGTTTACAAAGATGTCAAAATTTATGGTAACGCCGCTCTTAAGGAAAAGAAAACATTTCGTGATGATGTTTGTAGTAATGATGCCATTAGTGAAAAAACAGCGTAAATAACGGCGCGGGGGGCTCCTGCTTTAAAATAGAAAGCCATGTCATTTGCGTGGTGTGGCTTTATGTTTATCAAAAGATAAAAACATAATTTTATATATTAAAAAACAATAATATCCTTTTGAAATAATTGAAAAAATAAGCAAATCATGCTAAGATTTTCTATGTATTAAAATACAAATTTAAGGTAAGAAAAAACATGCTAAATAAAGTGATGTTAATTGGGCGTTTAGGTGCTGATCCCGAAAGCAAAACAATGAATTCTGGAGCAGAAATAGTCAATTTTAGTATAGCAACTTCTGAGAGCTACACAGATAAAAAGACTAATCAAAAAGTAGAGAAAACAGAATGGCATTCAGTTGTGATTTTTAATCCACATTTGGCAAAAATTGCACTTCAGTATCTCAACAAAGGTTCAAAGGTTTACGTAGAAGGCAAATTACAGACACGCAAATGGCAAGATAAAAATGGGCATGACCGTTATACAACAGAGATTGTCTTACCACAATTCAAAGGCGAGTTGTATTTGCTTGATGCCAAAAAAGATCAATCGGCATCCCCTACCCCTTCACCTATTACTTCTCAAAATTATGCTATCGCTTCAGGGGCTGCTGATCATAGTGCACTCATTAATAATGATAGCATACCATTCTGATTGAAAAAAATATGACAAAAAGAAAAAAACGTGCAAAACGCGGACGTCCTCGGATTAAAGGATGTATCAGAGAACCAAATGGACGCATCTCACGAGCAAAAACACCGCATGAACCCATGGATAAATTGGCAATTGAAATGCGTGCCAAACGCTTCTGTTTGACCATAGAAGAGGCTAAAAATCCGCTTTCCGGCACCTATATTGGGCGGCTTTATTTGCAAGGCGAAATAAATCAAGACCAATATGATGCTGCACAAAAATATCTTGAAGTGAAAAACAATTACCTCTGTGCAAAAGCCTTACCAAATGCAATTTACGATGAAATGCCTACAACTTCTGATAGCGGAGCAAGAGAGAAATGGGTACAGAAGGCAACAGAACATCTTTTAGCTGTAAAAGATGTTGTTCAAGAAGCTCAATGTTTACACCGTCAATATAACCTTCATGCCGCATTACAATATCTTGTCATAGAAGATCAATCACTACCACATCTTGTGCTCTCATTGCGCATTGCTCTTAATGTGCTTCATAAGCACTTTAGCCGTTAAAAAAGAATTGACATCAGATGAAAAATCATTAAAATGTGTATATATTTACACATTATGAGTTTAGGAAATGGAACAAGATAGCCGAAAAATCATTGCAAAATTAAAGCGTGATGGCTTTGAACTTGTCAAAGTAAAAGGTTCTCATCATAAATTAAAAAAAGATGGTAAGGTTGTTATTGTTCCACATCCTAAAAAAAATCTTCCGATTGGTACAGCACGTTCTATCGCACAACAAGCAGGTTGGTTAAAAAAAGGAGAAGAAAAATGAAAAGATTTTTTGCTCTTGTTCATAAAGATGAAGATTCTGCTTTTGGTGTTCAGTTTCCTGATTTTGAGGGGCTTTTTTCTGCTGCTGATGAGGAAGAAAATTTAATCGCAAATGCAACAGAAGCACTTCAACTTTATTGTGAAGATATAGATATAGTGCCTATTCCTTCAAAATTTGAAGAAGTCATACAACGGGAATCTGTCAAAACAGCTTTGTCAGAAGGAGCTTTTTTAATACAAGTCCCCTTTATTGAAAATGATGCAGAAGTGGTACGTACGAATATATCTATTGAAAGAGGGCTTTTGCGTGCAATTGATGATTGTGCACAAGAAAGAGGTTTAACAAGATCTGCTTTTTTGGCAACAGCAGCGCGTCACGAGCTTAATATTTAGATTTTCTTCTTTTTTGGCTGTGTCAATACATACCTTTTTGTTTCTAAAAACACCATATTTAGGTAAAAAAAATAAAAAAAACACAAGATAATGATTTTTTTGTTGACATGATGTGAAAAATCATATTTAATGACGCTACTGCACTAGTCTTATTGCGTCTAAAATTCAAAAATATCCCCTAAAAATTCAGTAAAATGTGATCTTCAAACGTGGCTAGAAAGTCCTGTTTTCTGGGGAATTCTGACTAATCTATTTTTCAAATAACAAAAATCAATATTTGACTAATGATGTCATTAATTATGACTCAAAAGGAGCGAAGATGAAAGCAATCATCACGAAGCCAATGTGTGTTGTTGGAGACAATAAAAGCACTGTTCGCTTTGAACCATCAACACCCAATAATCCATTTGTTGAAGTTTCTAATCAAGTCTACGCACGTCTCAAGCGCGCCAATGCTGCAAAACTTTTTGTTGACGTCAAGACAACAGCAAAAACAGATAAGGCAATTGAACAAATTAAGCAGATAAAACAAGAAGCCGTACAAACATCATCTGAATCAGTGACAGAGGAAATTCCACTCGAACAGCCAAAAGCATCTAAAGTTTCCAAGTCACCTACCCCCAAAAAGGCTTAGAAGTTGAAGTTAATCATCCACCAAAAATGGTATCTTCAACAGGTGAAGGATACCTTCACAAGTCTTCAAGCACCACGCCTTAATTGGGCTTTGCGTAATGCTATAAACACCTCTGCAAAACAAGTCGAACGCTTTACTGAAACACAAGTTGCCAAAGTTACATCCGCCCAATCAAAGCGTGTCAAAAAAGGGGTTTATATTAAAGGAAAGGCTACAGCAAAGCTTCTCGAGACAGATATCATTGGTTCTGGAACACCGATACCTCTTAAATTTTTTCAAGCAAGAGAAACAAAACGCGGTGTAACTTACACAATGTTTGGAAAGAAAAAAATCTTGCCCCATGCTTTTATCATGGGAGGCAGTTTTCCAAAACGTGTTGAGTTAAAAATGGGAGGGAATGTGTTTCAAAGAGATGATGGAGACCAATTCCCTATTGCAAAACAAGAGGGACCCTCAATTGCTGGAGTGATGTCCAAGCCAGAAATTGCAAGTGCTATTGTAAAAAAAGCCAATGAAAGATTAATTGCCAACATACAGTACCAACTTGCTCGTCAAGAATATGCCGCCAATAAGAAAGCTAAATAATGTTCTTAAGCTATGTCAACACACTACTCACTTTAATTGTAATTTTTAAAGCAGATTATCACTTGCGCTTTGGTTTTTTACAGAAAAAATACAATAAAATCAATGCAAAAGGTACTTCCCAGCGGGTTGGGTCTGTTGCGGGGCAGGACAGCGCGAACTATCGCTAGCGACAGAATTTTCAAATTGACTGTACATTGTACACTTAACTTATTGATAAATAATGATTTTAGTGTGTACAGTATGATATGTAAAATGTCTCCTTATCGCATTGAAGCCCGTTTTTCAGTTCGTGATGTAAAGCTTTCTTTCTTGGTACGCCGAAAGCCCCTTTCCTCAAGATGAGAAAAAAATCAAGGCAAGGAGCAACTATGAATAAGAAAACGCGTAAGGGTCTATCGGTTCGTGCGTTTGCAAAAAAGATGGGTGTTTCACATAATGCGGTGGTTTCTCGGATAAAGACAGGTAAATTTGATGCAGCTCTTTTTGAAGATGGTTCTGTCAATGAAGCCCTTGCCACAGCTATCTGGAATGAGAATCCAACAAAGCGCCCTGCTTCACTTTTAGCGCCGGATGGAAAGGTGCGGACAAAGATCAAACAAGCCTCCACAGATGGAGCCAATGAATACAAGATAAAACTGGAGCGGATGCAAGTTGCGCTAGCAAAAGAAAAGATTGCTCTGGAAAAGTTACGCGAAACAACTGTCGATCGTGAAGAAGTGAAAAAGGCAGCGCGTGAGTTTGGAAGAGCGCACCGTGATGCTATGTTGAATTTTCCTCATCGATTTGGTGCAAGCATTGCTGCACAAGTTGGATGTGATGCAGCCAGCCTTATTGGTGCTATTGATTATTATATGAGAACCGCTTTGCTTGAGGCGGT
>NZ_JBHIOO010000045.1:0-4812 GCF_042195585.1 Bartonella sp. AS69XJJH
TGACTTTTCCTAGCCGCGCTTGAAACCATTCTGCTGTTCTTTGTTCCATCTCACACCGCCGTTCTTTGTTCTTGTGGCGTTGCTATATCGGCATCTTGTATAGTAGAATCTGTTTCCACCTTTTGCTTGTTTTGTTTCTTTTTCAAAAGATGCAATACCGTTTGTGCTTGTCCTTCAGACATATCGTCAAGCTTTTTGACGTCGACATAAGCAAGTATTTTTTCTTCTTCTGCTTGGGTTTGTACGATGAGTCTTCTGATTTCATTGATCTGTTGTGGAAAAGCCTTTTTAATAGGTGTGTTCCCATCCGTATCATCATCTTCACTCACGACATTAAGAAGCATACCTAACAGATATCTGCGTGCGTATGTGATTGCAGAACCAACCGATTGTATATTTGATTTGCATCCTTTCGTGTCATAAGGAAACTTTCCTTCTGTTGAGACTTTATTTCCAGACGGATGCGTCAAAGTCATTTCTATAATTATATTGTCTGAACTCTGTTCTTTGATACGAGAAAACAAAGCAAATCGGTGTTTTGCAAGAGTATTTTTTACAGCATCAATGTACTGGTCAAGGGTTGCATATTGGCTGTTTGTATGGGTGTTTGTAGAGTTTTTTTGTATTTTTTGATATTCTATTTGCATATTCGAAAGATCACTGGCAAATCTTTCGTAGTTTTGTCGTTCTATTTCTTTTTCTCGTAAGGCAATGAGACGCTCGAGACGGTCCATATCGACGTCATTTCCTAAAGCTTTATTTAAAATGCGTTCCATAGCAGTTTGTTTAACCGCTAAGTGATGCGTTTCTTCAATTTCTGTTAGGTTAGTGTTTTGTTCACTCATCTTTATTTCCTCCATCTCGCGCGCAATTCCCCCGTGGCGTGAATCACGCTTGTTTTGAAAAATGGTTGTTTGGTTTTTACAATCCTGTTTCTAGAGACTGTTATATTGACCACCTCCCCGTCTGAAAAGACGAGGAAATGAAATCATATTTTAAACTAAGCAGCTTTTACGACAGATCTTTCTAAGACCTGTTTTGCTTCTTTAATGAGGGCTTTATATTTTCTGTTCTCTTCATCTACTCTGAAGGCATCAAGAAGACGAACATGAATTGGACCCAGAAGATACAAAACTTTTTCACCAGCATTCATACCTTCCCAATAACTTGGCAAATCAAAGCGTGTATCATGGTCATAATCAACAGATTGGCGTTTTAGTTTCTTTTCACATTCAATAAAGTAACGACGTGCTTGGCGTCCTTTTTTATTACGTTCAACCATGGAAAGCTCTTTCGCCATATCTAGGGTGAGATGATATTCTACTGCTATAGCATTGTTCGCTTCCATTTTTTTGTGGAAGCGGATAAAATCTTGCCTTTCAAGAAAAGAATAAGCAATGATGCGTTTTTTTATCCAAGTAGAGAAATCTTGTTTGCTTTCCAAAAATGCATGCAAGTCACGCGCATTAACGGTTTGAACAGTTTCCTGATCAATGATTTGCTCTGTGATTTTTATAAGAGTGTTCATAATGAACTCCTATGCAGTTAGATGTTTTTCATTGACATCCAATAAAGGATGCCGGGTGCTGAAAAACACGGTGCATAGTCCGTCGTTACGCTTTCCCCATAAAGAGTATTGTATAGCGTAACTACACCCGACAAAGTCATTATATGCGTGTAACATACAACGAGTCAAAGCCTTTAATGTGCGGAAAATAAACTGTTTCGGCAATTCATCCGCTATGCATTTAAGGTGTTTTTCAAGCACCTGATTCGACAATAGACATACTGATAGTATATTGTCAAATAAAAAGTTTGAAAATTGACGCAAATAGATTATATCGATTTCATCAGTAAATTCGTATTTCTTTTTCATTATTGCATTCCTTAATTAATGCATGGTTTGTCTTTTAAGCTCTTGAGACAGCACACCAATTCCTTTTGCTGTGATTTTTGCGCAAGGAATGACTTTTTCTATTCCACTTGCGGTTTGAAGTGTGATGGTTGGACAATCCATAAGTTTCTTTTGGATTTTGTCTTGATAAGGAAGCAAATTTCCACCTGCTGCTCGTCTGTAAACCCAACCTTTTTTCTGTAAGAAGAGAATGAATTGTTTTGGTTGTATCTCGAGTATTTTAGCGGTTTCTGTAAGACTAAACAGTCCGTCATGACGTTGTAAGCTTTCAAGAGCCATGGCTTTTGGTGTTAAATCTTCAATGATGGTGTCTTTTTGATCTATTTGACCTTGTAGGTAATTCAAAAAGCCAATCATAGCCTTTGGACTTGAATAGTCGATTTGTGGTGTTACTGCTTGCTTTTCCAACTCTTGCCAACGGTCTATAATCCTAGCACGTAATGTCATGCTGTAACCGGAAACTAAGATAAGGCATTCACGTTTAGGAAGGTTGTAACAGTTTTGGGGCTTACCCTGTTTATCTAAATAGGTGGATCCAAATTTGGATTGACCCCCTTCAGGATATAATTCTCCTAACATTTGTCGAATATCACGCATAATATGCGCATGTTGCTTACCGCATAACTCTGCAATTTCACGACTAGACATGGTTGGAACAGTTGTGTTTTGAAAATTGTTTTCAGATATTGTAATAAAGTTTCGCATCATCACCCCCTTAATTAAGAAAAATACAAGTTTTGGTATAATATTCTGCCATAGTTTCTATGGCGCTCTGCTTTAGCGATTTTCTTTGCTGCGTGAATTTTGAAATAATGATTATCGGTTTTATTTGTTTCTATTTCAGATTTTGGACAAATCTTCTGTCTGTTCCATTCTTGTTTTGTAAAAACAAAATCCATGCCTTCTTTTAGATCAAGCTTTTCAACACAATCATTAAACCAAGTGGAAAAATCTTGTTTCAAATGTAAGTGCCTATGCATTACATGGGCTTTAACCATTTTGGCATAACCAATTTTGTTGTCTACCTCGTTTTCAGGTATGAGATATCCTTCACTATCATTATCATGTGTGTTCATGAGTTTACTCTAATTAATTATTGATGGGAAAAGGGGAGGCGCTTTTAAAAGCGCCCTTTAGAATTTTTAAAGCACATCACATGGGCGCAAACGGTGTTGTTGTTCGTAAGTACCAAACATCTCATCATTATATTTTTCGTCTGCTAAATCAGATAAAAGGTCATGGTAAGCAACACTCTCGCGTACAAAGTCATGAACCTCACTATCTTCATCGAGATGTTCGATATTTTCTTTTACATATGCTTCTGCAATTTCTTCAGAGATATCTTCACAATTATTCTCAGAAGGATTGATGCGAAAGATTTGGATTGCATCATCTGCCTCGTCAATAATTTTTAGAACTTGGCTTTCATCAAGTGGTCCAGACCGACCAATGTTTTGATCATCATTATAGACAACTAATAAAATTTCATCAGAATTTATAAGAATTGGATTTTCCATAATTTCTCCTCCCTAACGCCTCTTGGCGATTGTTTGTGCGTGGTTTATGGATACCAATGTAGCGATTTTAAAAACAAAGTCAACAAAAAAATGTAGCGATTTTGAAAATTTTTAAAAATAATAAACTAAAGGCTTGCTTGAAGAGAAGTATAAAAATATTAATTCATATTCTAGCTGGCTTAATCCAGTCGATAGGTGCACACCATTCTAATTCTACATCTACGATATCGGCATATTTTCCATTTATACTGGATAAAACCCATTTCCCTTTTTCTTTTCCGAGACGTAATACTTTGATGTAAACTTTTCCACATTTAGTTTTTATGATGGCGCGGTTGTTAATAAGATCCTCTGGTGGCAAATGATAGGAATAAAAAAGAAGGCTTCCTTCTTCAATGGCTGGAAACATAGAATCACCTACCACGCGAACAGCAACAGTTCCTTTAGGAGCAGATGGCGGGGCTTCTACTTCTTCTAGACAACCAGAATCTATTGCGATTATTTCTCCTCCGGCTCCTACAGACCCAATCAAAGGAACTAAGTGATTAGTGGGAATAGAAGCACCTGTAAGCTTTGATATTTCTAATAATTCTCGTGCAGAAATATCTCTTGTTCCTTTTAGCATTTTATTGACGGCGGCACGATCTATCGAGCGACCTAAAGAAGCGGTTAGCTGTCTTGAAAGCTCTGATTGGCTTAACCCAGCTTCAGATAAGGCATCTTGCAACCATTGTGAGATACTTATTGTCATATCTTTATTGTAGGTACGTTGTATACAATCGTCATTTTCTAATTTAGCAACATGTGGTTTCATTATTAATTTTCCTTCTTGACATTGTTTTTATAATCGCTACATAATGTGCTATGAAACAATTTTCGGAAATAATAAATCTATTAGGTGGGGTTCGTAGGGTATCTCAGTTGCTTGGGGTTCATAGAACACGCGTGTACGTCTGGCTCCGTCCTGTATCAAAAGGTGGAACTGGTGGGAGAATTCCAACAAAACATATCCCAATTCTTTTGAATGAAGCCAACAGAATTGGAGCACCGATTAAGGCAGAAGACTTTTTCTCGTTTTTTTATAGGACGCAATCATGTGAGACTATATCATCTCAAATATCTGCTTTCACGCCTGCTCCTATAGATAATGATGAACATCAACAGCAGCATTCACACTCTTAAACAGGCATTAAATAAAGAGATCAAATAAATAGATTACGCGCCACCATGCGCACGCATAAATACGCAACAGCCTTAAGGGGGGATTATGATCACTCATTTATATTTAATAAAAGAAGGGGGCGCGCATGTCTAATGCAATGCCATGGATAAGATTCCATTTGTATGACTGGATAAGTGGTACAAATGGAATGACATCTG
>NZ_JBHIOO010000046.1:0-4586 GCF_042195585.1 Bartonella sp. AS69XJJH
ACTGAATGCTCCACCCTCTTTGTGGTACGACATTTCATAATGTAAGCTATCCTCTGCATTGGTGATCAGGACATCGTGGCTACCTTTCAGCCCTACCTTGCCATCAGCCGCAATGGAACTACCTGTAATGCTAAGATCATGCGGCTTTCCATCCTGCCCTGCAATAACAGTGGTATCACCTCCCGATTTTATCGAAGAGCCAACCGCATGAGAGGCTTGCATATCTACTTTCGTGTTTTTGGCGCGAAGATGATATTCCATCTCATCGTTTCTCACCCCTATTGTTATCTCCCCTTGTGCGCCAAGTCCAACATTGCCCTTCGCATCGATATCGGAAGCAGCCATATGGATATCTTGACCTGAGATGACAGTGGTCTCTTTTCCAGAACTTAAATGAGAGCCATTGTGCAAGGCGACATGAGAGGTTTGATCCCCACGATGATTGTCCATGCTGTTGCGTGTAGCATCAATAGAAACATTGCCCTCAGCTTGTAAGGAAAGATTATCCTTTGTTTGAACATCAGAGCCTAAAATATTCAAATCTTTTCCAGAGGCAAGTGTCGTCGAGCCTCCAGAGTTGACTTCTGATTTATGATGCATGGTGGCATCACCCTGTTCATCATGGTAATGGGTTTCTGCTGAACCGATTGTCAAGTTGCCTTGTTCTGTAGCCATGGCAAGATCGCCCCCGGTGGTGATCCCCACCCCTGAGGCGGTGATATCTTGCTTAGCAATCACGCTCACATTACCCCCAGTAGAAAGCGCCTCGGTGTTTAATACAGTCTCCACGCCGTCAACCGTTGTGCGCCCTGCATCCAAACGAATATTCTTCTGTGCAACTAAAACAGCATCACCACCCGCCGCAAAATGTCCTCCTTGACTGAGGATATCCCCACCATGCACATGCAATTGGTGGTTTGCCGCAATCCGCCCTGAATTGGTTATCGTGGAATTGCTTGTATTTTGGCTGGTGATATTGACATCATCGCCCATGATCAAAGCCCCAGCAGAAACAAAGGAGGATCTGTCTTTTTCGGGGATATAAAGCACCGGCGCATAAACATCCATGCCCTTGACCTGTTGGTGCACATAAATCACCATCGGGGCTTCTAGGGACGCCAATTGTTCTTCACTCAAAGCCTCACCAAAAGTCAAATTGTGTGCTTTTGCATAATCTGCCCCGACATCCAGCAAAGTTTTGACTTGTTCAATGGCATCACTTCCAGGAATAAAGGAACCTTTGCCCAAACCTTGACCAACCAGATCACGCATTTGTTTTTCAATCAGCTGCTTTTCAAAATATGCATCGCCTAAGAAAAAAATCTCCCGATCAGGATTGTAGCCAATTCTGTTCAAATAATAAGCTGAGCCATAAAACTTGCCGACATCAAGGAATTCTGCCCGCGTTTCATAAATGAAATTCTGGTTGGGCAGCGTGCCCCCAACCCCACCCGATTGGGGCTTTGGTAAAGGAAGCCCCTCAGAAAGTTCCCCTGCATTATTGAGATCTACTTTTGGTGTAAAGAGAGCACCAGCCCCGGTTAAACCACTTAAGGACTCCAGTGGATTGCCTCCAGCCGCTTTGGCTTCAAAATGCGCATCCCCTGTAATCGAATCTTCCGCTGCCGTGTTATTGAGTTGATCGACCACCAGATTTAAAGTGCCACCCGCTTGAACAAGACCAGGAGCAGCATCAAGAACTTTTGAACCAGTATGGCGATCCTTGCCATTGGCTATATCTAAAGAAACATCGCGGCTTCCATCAGCTTTATAGCCATAACAACTGTCTGTATAAGCCTGACAACCAAGATAAGTTTTTTTATAAGCTGTTGCCCCTAAATTGGTCAGCGTCTTGGCTTGGATATCCGCATTTCCCCCAGCTTCTATAGAGCTATAATGGTTGTCAATATTATCAGCGTTAATGATGAGGTTGCCACTAGATTGTATTACCCCCGAAACAGTTGGTTTATGCGAAAAACCTTGCGTAACAGTCTTTTCTGTCATATGTGACCAATTTTCGTTTATTGACTCAAACCATCCTCCCTTCCGCCGAGAACCATTCCAGGAATACTGTTCTATGCCTTTTCTGTTATCATTATATTCCCAAGTAAAAGCCTTATAGACTGTTCCCTCGCTTGAAATTGCGGTGCCGTAGATTTCTTCTTTGCTCGCCCAAACCTGCTGTTCAAATATAAAGTTTTTCTTGTCTTTACCAAGCGGCCACTTAGAAAGCTTTCCTTTGCCCCAACTATTCGATCTCGTATCATGATATAAATCCCTACCATCGAGAAAATTATATTTGTCTGGTTTTTCGAATGCGATGGCGACTTCTTCAGTTTTTTCCGTGATGACGGGCGTGCTATCAGCTTCGTTTTTTAGAGTGTTGGTTTGGATATTTAAATTTCCACCTGCTTGAATAGAGCCTGCTTTATTGACAAGGGAAAGGCTTTTTCCTGTGCCTTCTGCATTGGTAAAAAACAAATCACCCTCTGCCATTATAGTGCCAAAATCATTGAGCAAAGCCCCATCAACTTGTAAAGCACCATTGCCCTTCACATAAATTAAGCCCGTTTTGTTGTTGGTCACATTGCCCGTCACGCTAAAGACTAAATCCTGCCCCGATGCCAATTGACCGCTATTTCCAAGCTCCCCCGTCTTGATCACGAAATCTCGTGCCGCTAAAACCAACGTTGTCTCATCAACCATAACGCTTGGAGCAATAAAGAGAATATCTCCAGTCCTCCCTGATCTGTCACGGCTTGTAGCCACGCATTGTGAATATCAAGAGCATTGGTGCTGTTAAAATCTAAACCGCCATAAGTCAATTCGCTCTCTGAGACATCAATATGATCTGCAATTAAATACAGCGTTTGCGGCGTGTAAATATGAGAACGATTATTGCTTAAATCGAGAGTGTTTGCTGTCAACCTCACATCCCCCTTAGCAGACAGCACATTCTCAACACTGATCCCTCCTGATACCGAAGTCAATGTTGCGCTGCCATAGCCCATGACCTGATCATAATAGATGTCGTTGCCTGCAAAAATTTCAATATTGCCACCACTGGCAATCTGACCAACCTTCACCCCTTCTTTTGCTGTAATAGAAAGAAAGCCGTTTTTATCTAAAATAAGATCCCCTGAACCGCCCGTAGAAACGACACCTGTCATCAGTGTGCCAGCATCAAGGCTGCCAACCTTTAAAACAGCCTTTTCACCCGTCATCAGCGAAGAAAAGTCAACAGCCCCGCCCTCAATATTTGCCTTGCCATGAGCTAAAAGTTGCCCAAAATGAACGGGGGCATTTGTTTCTGGTTGTGCTTGAATGGCAACATTTTGATGCGACAGAATTGTTTGAGAAACAGAAAGTCCGTTATGAGAAACCAGGGTGATATCTCCTGCCCCATAAACACTTTCAGCGACAATCGCACCTTGACTGCTCTGGAGATCAACATCCCCTTGGGTGCCAAGAACAACAACACCAGAAGCACCCGTTGCCGCCATATCAACCCCACCGGCTAAAAACTGCGCCTTTATATCACCACCGGCATGTGCCTTGAGGTTCCCTTGCGCCAAAACAATCCCCTCAAGTTTCAAGTCTCCACCCGCTTCAAGAGCCATATCAGCGCCTGACCCTAGCCCTGAAACTTGAAGTGTCTGGCGCGAAGACAGCTCCATATTACCCCCAGAGGTTGCCTTGCCGGCAATCGATAAAAGCCCATCCTGCGCCTCTATTTTCAAATGACCCTCAGCGCCAACCATCTCTAACGTCACATCCTTATGTGCGGCAATATCAATATGCTTTTTCGAGGTGATGTGTTTTGCCAATACGCTCTGGCTTTTCGATTTAAGAACAACACCCCCATGACCAAAAACATTCTTCAACGAGATTTTTCCATCAGCAGAAAGATGCAACTGCCCCGCATTAGCCGCCATATCATGGCGCATGCGAACCCCAACACCTTTTTCTGTCGCCACAAGTTTTATTCTGTCCGCCTGTAGAGCCCCTAAAGCAGAACCATCTATCGCATATTCCGGTTTGCCGATAATATCAGTTAGCTCTTTCATTTCCCGTGAAGCATAATCAAAGTGACCCGTCCCTGCTGTCACACCAATCTCCTTGCCCGCAACAGCTCCTTCAAAATGCACCGTGCGTGAGACAATATCGACGATATCAACAGCCCCTTGGCCTGAGAAAAAATTGGCTCCCTTTGCGCCAAAGGTGATGTCCCCACCTCGTACCTCAAAGCCTTTCAAAAAACCACTCGCATCAATTTCGGGTACACCTGTGGTTAAGGTCGCATGGGGCGTATTGATAAAACCACAACCATCACAGCTTATCCCATTGGGATTAGCTATAATCACATCGGCTGGGCGCCCAAAAACCTCTCCTGGACCATGAAGCGCACTGCGCTTGCTGCTGGTCACTTCATTTAAAATCACTTTCGCCGAACCCGTAACACGCAAATGCGGATTGCCCGGCATAATGCCCCCCAACTGCGATTGCCCCACTTCTTGCGCATGATTGTTCCAAATCACACCTGCATTGCCAATATTAAAATCATCATATTTATTGTGTGATAAGCC
>NZ_JBHIOO010000047.1:0-4455 GCF_042195585.1 Bartonella sp. AS69XJJH
AAATCGGTTGTTTCTAAATCTTCAAAATCAATTTCTTTTTTTAATAAAACGTTAGTTTTATTTTTTTTATATATATTGTTAATGTTAATGTTATTGTTAATGGCATCATTTAGCATTGCTTGTGCATTGCTATTAGCATTGCTATTAGCATTGCTATTAGCATTTTTAGCATCATTGCAATCATAAGTTGTATGTTTATCCCATCTTGCCTTTGCTGCCTTTTGTGCTCTTTCTGAAAACTTATTTAAATTATCATTTGAGTTATTGAGTTCCTCTTCAACTCTTAAACTCCATAAACGACCATCTTCTAAACGGATGATCTTCTCATCACGTAATAAGATGTCTAATGTGTTTTTTAGAACTCTCACTGAACAGCCAGCCCACCGTGCTAATTTTGGTGCATCTTCAATAATAGGACGGCGCTCTTCATACATATATAAAACAAGAGTCATATAAAGACCTTTTTCCACTATACTCATGCCACTAACATCAACAATCCATTGTGAAGAAAAAAGCCTCGTCCATGGTAATTTAGTTGACATGTATTGCCTCCCCTTTGTGCTTATGCCACCTTGCTATCGCTGCTTTCGAAGCTCTCTCTGAAAATTTGTTATCATCATATTCAAAGGCTATTGATCCATACCATAAGCTGCCATTCTCTAATTGTGTAATATGACCCGTGCTTATTAAAGCTTTTAATGCCTTTTGAAACGTTCTTACTGAACAACCGCACCAACCTGATAAATAAGACACATTATTTATAAGAGGCGCTTTCTTGTCTTTCATAAGCAATACTAATGTTGTGTAAACACCTTTCTCTGTTGCTTGCAAACCCATAAGCTCTTTTAAAAACTGATTGGAATAAAATCTTACGCAAGGAACTCTAATAATAGACATGAATGTCCTCCCTTTCTTTAACTAAATATAAAATTGCTAAAGCATCTGCTTCGTTATCATCTTTCGGATTGTGCCCTTTTGCACGCACCGCCTTAATCATCTCTTCTTTCGACGCATTCCCCTTGCCTGTCGTCGCTTTCTTAATCGTACTTACTGGTATCCCCTCATACGGTATCTGATGCTGTTCACACCACGCCGTTAACGTTGCTAACAAACCTCCGTAAACATGCGCTGCATCTGTACCTTTATGACGCCTCACCTCTTCAAAATACACCGCGTCAATTTGACCTGCTGTCTGCTTTATTTCTGATAGCCATTGCTTAAAGCGCAAATAACGCATTCCACCGCCTTCAAAACGGCGTGATTGAAAATTCACGGTACCACTGAACATGTCACCACTTGCACCACGTATCGCCCACCCCGTCTTCGTACCTAGATCAAAACAAAGAATCGTGTTAATCACAGTGCCACTCCATACATAACGTGTTTTATTAGGTTGTTTTTTTCCGAAAATGAAAGAAAGAACGGTGTGTAAAATATGCAAGCAGTTTTAAATTGGATAGAACAGCATCCTGTATTATTTTCAGCGTTTTCTGTATTATTTTCTGCACTTTCTTCGGTTGGTGCTTTATTATCCGCAATTTTTTCTTTTCGTTCTATTAAACAGACATTGAATTTAAGAAATGAAGATCGAATAGAAGCTGCAAAGTTCAGAAGAGAAGACCGAGAAAAATTTGAAACAGAATTAGCTAATGCCATGGACATAGCTAATTCAACTAAACAACAAGCAATATCAATGGAAAAGCTTGCTAACGTTCTAGAAAAACAGACAGAAATTCTAGAGCAGAGAAAACTTAATGTTTTTGTACAGCGTATAGTGATGCATAATGATCCTGATAATAAATCACAATTATTAATTGATATATTATTAACCATTGCAAATCCTACAAAACACATAATTAAAATTAATTCCATCAGTATAGAGAATGATAGAAATTATAAATTTATTCACGCAGTCTATCGTGGATTTACTGATTCAACCGTTTTTCCCCTCGGAGATATATACCAAATCCAGCCCCAAAGCTCCAAATACCTCTGTTTTAAACAACCCCAAACAGAGCCTCTAATACATGGAGATATTGACCCATTTAGCCTCATAGCTTTTGGCTCATTAGAACTAATTCTTACCATTTCGCCTCTCAAGAAAAATCCATTAATTTATCTAATATTTACTATGGAACACACTGCTATAGATCCTGAAAATCCACCAGAAAAAGTGAATTTTTTCGCTCACTGTATTCGTTTAAAAAATGCTTTCAATCCACTATAGTTTTCCCAGGTACGAGATAGCTCTGTTGTTCCTCAGGACTTTTTTTAGCAAGATCTTCCCATGTCAGTGGCTTTAACCCCAATAAATGCCCCAATAACTCTTGAGACCTCGGCCAATAGTCTAGTTGTGCAAATGTAATGGTATTTCGTGGTATAAACCATTCTTCAAAAGCTCTAACAACTTTAATTGCTTGAATCTTTGTCTGCTCATCCCTCATTAATTGTTGCAATAATTCCTGCGATCTATCTTCTTGTTCATCTGTAATGGGATTTAGTTCTATAAACTCTCTTACAAGCGTACGAACAGCTTTAGAGACTTGAATATTTTCATAAATATTTTCATATGACATCACACATTCTTGCCCTTTAGTGCTTTTCTCTAAACATTCTTGCACGTTTGCTTGTAATTCTTGTAAATGTTGTATTTTCTCTTCATTTTCTGCTAGCTGTCCTTCCATCAATGCTTTTTGTGACGTTATTAACTCATTTTTTTCTGCTAGCTCTTTTCTAAGCCTTCGCACTCTTTTAGAAGAGTCATGAACAGCATAAAACGAAATCACATTCGCAATTAAGGAAATAACAATTGCTACTAAACTCATCTTTCTCTCCTCACTTACCCTTCTTCTTACTCTTCTTATTCTTATGAGACGGCGCTTTTACTGCTTCATCACGCTGTTTAAGCTCTTGTGTTAGTCTTTGAATTTCCGCATCACGTGATTGCACATCTTCTTTTAGTGCCTTTATCTTTTCACTTTTCCGTTTAAACTCTTCTCGATACGCATCTATCTTTTGCTTAAGGTCTTCAATTTCCGTATCACGTGATTGCACATCTGCTTCGAGTGTCGTCACAACTTCACTTATATTTCTGAACGCCTTTTCATGCTCTTCAGTCTGTTGCTTAAATTTTTTTATTAGCTTGTCACGTTCTTTAATCTCTTGCTTCAGTGCTTCAATTAGCTTGTCACGTTCTTTAAGATCCGCATCACATTCATCAATTGTCTGCTTGGTTTCCTTTAAATACCTAAACTCATTCCCTCTCATTTCTTTCTTAAGATTATTAACCTGCTCTTTAAGTGCTTTAACTTGGTCGCGATAATGCAATGCAATACGAAACATCACTCCGCTTAAGAGCAAAACTGAAACCACTGCTATCCATAAAATCTCATTCGAACTCATCTTCATCTCCTTAATGCTGCAAAGTCTCACCCGCGCTATCAACGCTGGAACTTTTGCAAATTTTCGTAATTGGGGGGTGTTGCTCTTGCATTAATCTCTGCAAGCGCTCCGGATAAAAAAAATCTTCTGGACGTAAATCTATCCCATGCTCACGGGCGTAATCTAAAATTTTTTGCTGGTGTTTTGCTGGTATGTCACGCCATCTATAAACAGATGACACATCTCTTTGCACTATGGTTGCTACAGTTTTGAAACCACCTAAATATTTTATAATTAATCTCGAAGGCATATGTAATCTCCATAACAGCGCAATAAATAATTGCACTTTTTACATATGTCAACAAAAAATGCACCTTTCACATTTTTGCATTTTACGTATTTTTAGGGATAATATTTAAATTATGAGTAGCAATATTGAAAAAAGTATCCAACAATGGCTAGAAAAAAAATTAGACGAGCGCGGACATGGTGCTCAAATAGAACTAGCCGCCTACTTGGGAATCCATCAATCCACTATAAGCAGAATGATTAATCCTTACAAAAATGGAAAGTCAAGAAGCATAAGTATTGGGGAATTAGTTAAAATAGCTGAGTTTTTTAACGAGCCCCCCCCCAATTTCTTCAATGATGTTGATCAAGAATTTATGAATTTTTATCGTGATCTTTCTGAAGAAAACAAGAAGTCTGTGATTTTATATATTGAGTTTTTAAGGCAATCAAAAGATAAGTAATAGTTTCCTTTTCTTTCTGAGAAAACCCTTTTAAAAGATTAGAATCTTGTTCCACTATTTGCATTTTGTATCTCCATAAATTGTGGATAGTGCACTTAAAAAAAAAACATACCTAACATAAATTTGCACTTTTTACATTTTTATGTTGACACTTGCACTTTTTACATATATTCACTCCATATCTTAGAAAATAACTTTTGCCAATAGGCTCTATGGAGGCATTTGTGAAAAAACCAGTGTTTATCAATTCTGATGAAATTCTCTTAGTGATGTGCGAAAATGAAGAGCAAAATCTCGCTAAATATGGAACTTTCTTCGAAGA
>NZ_JBHIOO010000048.1:0-4343 GCF_042195585.1 Bartonella sp. AS69XJJH
AGTGGTCCAGACCGACCAATGTTTTGATCATCATTATAGACAACTAATAAAATTTCATCAGAATTTATAAGAATTGGCTTATCCATAATTTTTCCTCCCTAACGCCTCTTGGCGATTGTTTGTGCGTGGTTTATGAGATATATATAATACGCATAATGCACACTTGTTAACAATAAAATATGCGTTATGTGTATTTTATTTTTACCGGTATAAAAATCTTGTAAGAAGATTTTTTCTAAATGACGATTCTCATGAAAGGGGAAGGTGAATGGTTATGAAAACAATAAAAAGTGATATAGAATTAGATAACAAAATAATGCATCTGGTTTCTACATTTAGTAATGAAAGAAAAAAAGCTTTTATTTTTTTTCTTCTGCATGCAGGCGATTTAAAAGGTGAAGAATTGTTTCTTTATCTGGTTGAGTTGTTTTTTGTAGTAGATTAATAATTTGCTCATCAACAGTTTGTTTTGTGGCAGGAATTGGAGAGGAGGGGCCTTCTCCCTCTCCGGTTAATAACCATCCTTCACTAATTCTAAATGCTTTT
Organism: Bartonella sp. AS69XJJH; assembly: GCF_042195585.1. Taxonomy (NCBI): domain Bacteria; kingdom Pseudomonadati; phylum Pseudomonadota; class Alphaproteobacteria; order Hyphomicrobiales; family Bartonellaceae; genus Bartonella; species Bartonella sp. AS69XJJH. The sequence continues at coordinate 547 of NZ_JBHIOO010000048.1, forward strand.
GCATATTTCGCAGATGCTCGTGATATTCCTCTTAATCCTTGTTCGTGCTGTATATAGCTAGAGTAGTTCCAGCCAAAATATCTAGCTGCTTCTTTAGCACTTCTAAAACCACGCGCTAAACGCGCTTTTATTAATCTAGCAGATTGGTCTATCGTGTTACTAAGCATTTTCATCTCCTTAATATATTCATATTGCATATAATCGGTATGCATTTCGACTTGACTTTTAAGTGCTCATAATGCATATTATTTTTTATGGGAAAAATAGCAGTAAAACAGTTACGTAAAAATCTGAATTTAACTCTGAAAGAAATGGCAGCACGGTTAGGCGTCAACAAGTCAACAGTATGGCGTTGGGAAAAATATGGTGTTCCTTCAAGAGGAGCCGTTGCGTATCTTCTCGAAGCATTATGGAATGAACAATCTCCTCCAACGCCTGCTTTTGTCAACGGTTCCACTGTTTGCATGAAGCCATGTGAACAAAATGAAATGACGAAGCTTCAATATGAAGAAAAGAATGAACAGCAGCCTTCACACTCTTAAAGAAGAAAGATCATGAGAAACGGAATATTGAAGAAACTCTACACACGGATTTGTAGATTAATAGGTTGTAATACGAAAATTGAGAATGGAGATAAGTTTGTGAAAGAATTTATACAAATACCGGATCGTGACTGTAGCGTAGAAGATCTTGTGAAACGACACGAAACTCATACAAAAGTTCTTGCAAAACAAGAAGAATGGCATAAGTCACAATTTGATAATTGGATGAGATGGCATGAAGCAACTCTTGCAGAGCGAGATAAGTCAATTGAACAACAGCAAGTAGTACTTGAAAACCTATCCTCTTTAATTAAGCAAAAAAATGAAACGCTATACAGCCAAAGGCTAAAGTTAGCTTCACAGATGAAAGTTATTGATGAATTAAATAATAAAATCACTGAGTTAATCAACAAAAAAGAAGAACCAAGATTGATCGATTTTATTTTTGCAGGAGAAGTTTTTTAACTTGCGTCATTTGAGCCAAAAATGAGGATTGTTAATTAACAATGAATCATTGCGAGGTTACTTTTTCACAAACATTTTTTCAAGACAAGCAATCACAACACGTTCTGTCATAGCACACATATAAATACGTAGAGCCTTAAGGGGGGATAATGATCACTAACGCACAAACCATTTTATGTCTTGATCTAGGGACCAAGACAGGCTGGGCGATATGCGGTGCGGATGGTCACATAACAAGCGATACAGAAGATTTTCAATCACGCCGTTTTGAAGGCGGTGGTATGCGTTATTTACGCTTTAAACGGTGGCTTACTGAACTAAAGAGATCTGTTGATGAAATTGACGCGGTATATTTTGAAGAGGTGCGCCGGCATGTGGGTACAGACGCTTCTCATATTTATGGGGGCTTTCTAGCAACCTTAACAGCGTGGTGTGAACATCATCAGATACCATATGAAGGCATTCCTGTTGGCACAATTAAGAAAGCAACAACAGGAAAAGGCAACGCCTCAAAAGAAGAAATGATTAAGGCGGTATGTGCAAAAGGACATGTACCTAAAGACGACAACGAAGCAGATGCTTTAGCAATTTTATATTTAATAAAAGAAGGGGATGCGCATGTCTAATGCAATGCCATGGATAAGATTCCATTTGTATGACTGGATAAGTGGTACAAATGGAATGACATCTGAACAACGGGGGGTTTATATAACCCTTCTCGTTTGCATGTATGAAAAAAAAGAACCACTTAAAACAGATTTTCAAACGCTTGCACGTGTTTGTCATTGTTCGCAGAAAAAATTTGCAGCTATTGTCGAATATCTCATGAGAAATAATAAACTTGTTGAGACAGATAATGGATTGTGGAATACGCGCGTTGAAGAAGAGCTAAACGATTTTGCTGATAAAAAAGAGCACATATCGCAAGTTCGTAGTGAGGCTGGTAAAAAAGGTGCACAAGCAAAAAATAATACAAAACAACATGTTAATAATTTTGCTGAAGCAAACGCTAAGCAAAATCAAGCTATAAAGAACCAGAATAAGAATATATATAAAAAAACTAAAACTATCGTTTTAGCAAAAAAAGAAATTGGTTCTGAAAATTTAGAAACAATCGATTTGGTTGACGAGCCAACAGAGGTTGCTGCTGTTGAGACCACATCAGAGCAAATCACAACCTCATCAGACAACCAACCTCCCATTCACGAGCAAGAGAACGTTTCCCAAAAAGCAAAACGAGCGCAAGCTAATCGCGGTTGTCGATTACCAGAGGATTTTGAACCCGATTACGATTTTGCCATTGCAGAGGGTTTGCCTCCAGAGCGTGTCAAAGTCGAAATCGCAAAGTTTCGAGATTATTGGAAAGCCTGTGCAGGAAAGAATGCTATCAAACGTGATTGGCAAGCAGCATGGAGAAACTGGGTACGCAAGGCTATCGAGGATTTAGAAAAAACAAAAAATACGAACAACAATGGTGGAAACAATGGAAATTACACTCAAAAGCAAAAAAGCATTGGGGAACGTATCGCAGACAGTCTCCTTGATATCGGAAATCGAGGGTATTTTGAAACACATTCATGCGATGATACCTCCGAGCGGTCCGTTTGTTTTGAAGGATGGCAGCCAATTAACGAAACAGCAGGAATCGATTGCTTTAGAGGCTGGTGATCAATTGCAAGAGCTCTTCGCAGTGAAAGCAGGTAAAGAGGATATAGCAAAAGCTATTCGCATGCTGTCGTGTGGTTTGAAAATAGCACAACAATCAGACCATGAGGGAATGGCGTTGACCTATGGAATGGTTTTGGAAAATGTCTCTGCATGGTCACTGATGACAGTGGTCAAACGGATTTTATGTGATGAAATAAATTGTTTATCCGATACATTTTTTCCGAGCACGCGTGAACTTGTCAGGTTGTGTCGTGATTTGGAAAACGATCTTTTGAGAAAAGCCAATTTTGTACGCAATGCTGTTTTGAGAGCTCGTGAAAAGCTTTTGAAAGAACAAGCAGAGAAAGAGCATTCAAGCCCCCTTACTGTTATTCACAAGCAAAAACTTGAAGAGACTCTAAATGGCATTGGTGGGATAATGAAACGCTTTGGTCCACAGCAAAGTAGTGAAAAGTGCTGATTATTTTACGATTAGACATGCGTTTAAATAGACAAAAATGTACCATACAAAGCGATTTAAAGATTTTATGATGAAAAAACCATATCTATAATATAAAACGCTCTGTATGATCAAATTTGAGACAAATAGACCATGGTAAAATTAGGATTAAAGCATGTTCATTTTAAAACATTTATTCTTAACAATCCGTAAACAACCCATGCGAAAAAAGTTTGTTGCAACAGCTGTTGGTTATGTTCCTTGGGGGGACGGAGCAGAGGAGTATTTTTACAACCTCTACGAATATGAAGACGGCACAAGAGAATGTGAAAAGTTTGATGGCGGACAGTATTATACCACACCAGAAAATGCGGATTTTAGTACCAAAGCGCAGGTGAAAGCTTGGGTTTATGGGGGTGGTATTCCAAAAAGCGTTCTCAATTACGAACCTCTTATAGACGAGATCAATAAAGAGATCAAAAAATTATCAAAAACTGCAGGAAATAAATATGTTTACAGATAAACAGCTAAGAGCCTTGTTTGGCATTATAACTTTTATATTTTTATGTTTTTTAGGAATTAAAAAAAATCCCTACTTTATTCAAAGTATTTTGATATTTGCATCTTTTGGTTTGATAATAATAACAAATATTTTTGTAATTTTATGCAATTCTCATATTCCT
>NZ_JBHIOO010000049.1:0-4302 GCF_042195585.1 Bartonella sp. AS69XJJH
TCAAATAAATCACGATAATCACGACGCAAATAAGCCTTCCCATCGCAAATTAACCAATCCTTTGGAATCCCGCGCATGCCAAACGTTCCTATGAACCCCGTGGGATAAAGACTGCTTTCTTCTTGCAAAGGAATAGAGGTAGGATTAACAAGATGCCAATGATCTCCATTATAAACCAATGTATAAATGCACCCTTGTTGAATTTCGCCCCCCGATAATGCACGAATGCCTAATTCCGTTGCTTTATAAACCGGCTTGCCATCTAAAGTGTTTAAGACAATCGTGGTTGCTCCAACATTCTTCCCCATAGCCATAAAGCGCAAAACAATACCATTCTTATACTCTAAAAACTGTGAGATGCTTGCAAGTCTTATCACACTCGTTTGTTGGACATGATCATTTGTAACAACCCCTTCAAGCGCTCCACCCGTGTCTGACAAATACTCACTTATCCTTTGCATCATCACACGGGCGCTCGTATTCACACTGCTAGGCTGCTGTCCTTCGGACCAATCAATCAAATCATCTACGCGCGTATTATCCGCCGCTCTAAGCGACCAATCATAGATCGTTGACATCTCTCATAAATCCTAATTCCGGTAAAATGGTCCGTAAAACGCCCGCATGAATTGCGTCATCAAAGGATTATCATCTTCATCACTCTCTTTTTCTTCCGAAGCTTCTTCTTGTGATGCTAATAATGCCCTTAAAACCTCGAGAAAATTGTCTCTATTTCTAAAGCCACCCTGCGCTGTAGGACTTGCTCTATAAGGCTGCCCCCCATACATCTGCAACACACGGTTGACAAAATCACTTGCACGCATAGCGTTGTTACCACCATTCAAGCCAACCGCATTGCTGCCAACAATTTGCGCCGCATTCGCATGGGGATTTTGAAGAAGCCGCGCGGCTCCCCCTGCCCCTTGTTGATGTGCTAAATACAACTCCGCTTCACTAGGCGCTCTTCCCAACAGACGGCTTAAATGGTTGCGATTATCAAGCGTCAACCGCCCCATGGCATCTGCCGCTTGCATGGGGTCAAACCGATCCTGCAAACCATATTGTTTGGCGGTGCTATCGATAAATTGATACAAACCACCAGCAGAAGAGCGGGGATTCCTTGCATTGGGATTCCCACCACTTTCAACTTGCGCAACACGGTATAAATAACTCTCTGGCAAACCATAACGTGCTGCCGTTTGCCGTATCGCTTGATTGACAGAAGGACTATAACGGGTCATTTCGCATACTCTATTGAAGCACTAGGACCTAACCCTTTTGCTACAGCTCTAGAAACAATCTTCAAGCCTTCATCCGTTATCACACCGGCTTTATGCCACTTCAAAGCACTTTGAATCAATTTGGCAATTTCATTGCGCTCCATTCCTTTAACGCCAAAAGTTGCTAACTTCGCTATACCGCGCTCTAGCTCTTGTCTTGCCCGTAGCGCCTCTGGAGCATTCGGGTGGAAAAATATGTTTCGTGCTAATTTGAGAGATTCAGTTGGCCAATACAAAAAATTTGACAAATTAATTCCATCAAAAAGAGAAACCTCAGGAGTGCCTTCAAATTTGCTAAAACCCTCTTTTGCTGCATCAGAATAGAATTGCTCCTGATCTACTGCCTTTTTAAAAGTAGAAAACCGTTCCGGTCCTATGGTCCTTTCAAGATTCTCAGACGCAAGATTTTGTTTTAAAAGTTTAGAAAATTCATTAATAGGGTCATCATTTTTTCTGAGTAAATCATCTAAGGCATCTCTCATACCCATCTGATAGGTATTATTTTGTTTTGTCCAATTCCCTTTAGAAAGATTTTCCTTAACTGCATCCCTTTCAATACTCTTTTCAAGTTTCGTGCCTAAAGCTTGTCTACCCTTCTCAAAACTATCTGCAAAATTTTTGAATTTTGCTGCACTACCACGCGCTGCTTGATAAGTAGGAGAGATTTGATCCATTATTTTTACTAAATCTTGTTTGAGGATTTCGTATCCTAAAACCTTCTGGTTATCGCCATGTTTCTTACTTTTTTCGATTAAATCATCAAGAGACTTCTTGGTTTGATCTAATAACTCTATCGTAGGTTTATAGTTTATACTGCTAAACTTTCTATTATAAAATCGTCTAGGATTTATACTGAGGGGGTGTTCCTCTAAAGTCTTAACAGCTTCTTTGAGAGCTCTTTGAAACCCTTTATTCTCAAAAAAATTATTAAGAGCTGGATAATGTTCTTTTCCTATTGGAATTTGCTTCGCTTGTTCATAGAGATGATCATGAGCCTCTTTTCCTTGCCGTTTAAGTGTCCTGCTTAAAATATCGCTATGCTGGTATGGAACAATCGTCTGCTCCATCATATCATCAAGACGTTGAACAGAACCGCCTAATCTTTTCTCATGCGCTTGTTTCAAAAGATGATAAACATCTTCATTTGTTTTAGACGCATTCCACAAAGTCTGTCGTAGTTTTTCATTAATATCTGTCAAAAATACTTCGTGAGGTTCTGAACTAAGACGTTCCGTGATCTTTTGGGTTTTATTATCGTAAAGTTGCTTGGCAACTTCTCTCAAAGCTTTATTTGAAACCTCTTTACGAGCAGGATTAAAATAATTCCTTACAAGTGGAGGCGATTTTAAAGCATTTCCTAAACTACGAACTGCCTTAGAAATACCTATACCTCCTAAAGCAGCAACCGGCGTCAAAACTGCCCCACCAACACCACCGGCTAATGCCGAATTTACCGTATCATTGTAACCTTTTCCTGCACCAGAACCATGTAAAGCTCCAGAACCTGCCCCAACAAGAGCTCCCCTACCTAAACTTCCTAAAGTCGAGCCTGCTCGCAAAAAATTTAATGCGGGAATACCAAATGATGCTATTGTTGGTAAAATCGAACCAGCAATATAAGCACCAGAAGATAACCAAGGATGTTTCTTTTCCAAGGCTTTTTGGTAAGCACGTTCTTTGGCTACTCTTCTGTTATAGATTTCTTCGGCTTTTTTATCGCCGCTCCAATAATCCGTAAAACCCGCTTCATTCGCCGCTTGTATCTCATCACTATAACCTGCCGTGAGACCAGATGTACCATGGCTTCTAATAGCATCCCACCACGTAAGATCTTTATCATCAAATGAAAAATCATCTGCTGTAAATTTTGTATTAAATGAAGCCGTATCATCATCAACAAGAGGGGAATAAGGAATATAACCCGTTGTTTTTTTTCCTTGATTACCACGACTGTTCTTCACCGAAGACGTACCATCATTATCGGATACATCATCAACAATGCGAGAATAAGGAATATATGCCATTTTAAGCCCCTTTAACCCTTATCTTTCCATCTTCACCAATAAAGCGTGCACCGGAAGGCAATGCATCTTCCTCTTCTTTGCTGGTAACAAGTGGCAAAGCATTACGTCCTTGCTGTGGAGCTTTAGAATGCGGCTGTGAGGTAACCTTATCAACACTCTCTTGCGTTAATTCAATGCTGCTGTCTTCTAGCAATTTCAATACGTCTAATTTCATCTTAGCCAAAATCTGATGGATTTTTTTCAACCTAAACAAGATCTCTTTATGACCCAAGTCGTACTTTATCTCTCCTAAATAGCTCTTTAAGATATCAAGCTCTCTTTCTGTAAGGTTACCAAAACCAGAAGCACCATTGCGTGAATACCGTCTCATCGTTTCTAAACGGTCAATACCTATACGATTTTTAATGGAATCAAGCAGTGAACGCATATCACGGTGTTGAGGAATCTTAAAAGAAGCTTGCCAATCAGCAAGATTTCCCGTAGCCCAATCACCATTCTCTTCTATATAATTCATAAAACGTTCAATGTCACGGAGTGTATTACTACTGATAGCTTCACTATTTTTAAGATCTATTGTTTCTCGTAGGCGGTCCATTTCTTCTTTAGATCTAGCATCATAACCGCCGTTCGATTTTTGTAATAGAAAAGCATTCAACGCATCTTTATTCCCAGCCATAAACCGCGCTTCTTCTTCGCTGTATCCTTGGACTTTAGATATTCGACGGTCTGGTTAACCTGTCCTCTTTGCTTATCTCCTTCATTAAGATGCTTCACACCACTTGCAAGCGCATCCCATCCAGAACCATCTGTGGGTGCTGCCGCCATACCTGCAAAAAGATCTTTGAGCTTCTGATACGCATCAGATTGAAAAAACTTATAAGTATTGGACTGTAAAAATTTCTCTGCATCTGTCAATTCAGGAGTCGGTGTTGGAGATGCGGGTGCTAATGGTTGCGTTTGTTCATTAACATGAGGTTTAAGTTCTTGTGGAGTACTCT
>NZ_JBHIOO010000050.1:0-4030 GCF_042195585.1 Bartonella sp. AS69XJJH
TTAAAACGCGTCGCCTTACTCCATAATCATAGCCATCTTCAATTGTTTCACTTTGTGTTGAGATATTAATTGCAGGCATTTTCTCAACGGAAAAGTTGAAATCACGCATATTGAAAACATTGTCACCAGCTGCCGTCTTTGCTGTTTTAATCAACGCAACAAAGCTTTCCCTTATCGTCTCTCGCGGATGCATGGGGGCTCCTGTTCAAACAAATTGATATTTAATTATTTTTATTGTATTTGTGGATACATTTTGATATACATTCGTTATGACAATAAATATCAAAATTCATGGCATAAATTGGGATGAAGGTAATTGGCCCAAATGTGCTAAACATGGAGTTTCTAAAAAAGAAATTGAGTATTTATTTACCGAACCTGGAAATCTCGTCATAAAGAACGATCCAAACGTTAAAGAAGAACGTTTCAGAGCTATTGGAAGAACCTATAATGAACGATATATTTTTTTAGTTTTTACCTTAAGAACAATAAAGAACGAACTGTTTGTACGCCCTATTAGCGCTCGTTATATGCACCAAAAGGAGATTGATTTTTATGAAAACCTCTAAATTAAAACAAATGCCCGTTTTTAAGACAGATGAAGAAGCAGAAAACTTTGTTGATACTGCTGATCTTACAGATTATGACTTAACTGGTTTTAAGCCTGTTCATTTTGAATTCTTACCTAAAGAAGCGTCTATCAACATTCGGTTGCCTCAAGCGCTTATGAAGGCTTTAAAGGAAAAAGCTAAAAATCAAGCTATTCCTTACACACGCTATGTTAGGCATTTGATTGAACAGGATTTACGAAAAAGTCATCGTGGTTAGTCTATCCTTTATAGAAAATAACAGAAAGGATAAAGCATGAACAATAATCATTATATGTATCGTGTTTTGTGGTCACCAAAAGATGAAGAATATGTCGGATTGTGTGCAGAATTCCCATCCCTTTCATGGTTAGATGCTCAAGCAGAGAAAGCTTTAAAAGGCATTATGGACCTTGTTTCAGAAGTTGTTGAAGACATGCAGCATAACGGAGAAGAAGTTCCCATGCCTTTGTCACATGACAAATGAAGTTGAAATCGTAGATTATCATTGATCTGTAGGAGGTCGAGATGAAAAATTATATAGCGATTCATCCCGGAGAAATTTTACGAGAGGAATATTTAAAAGAATATGCTCTCTCTGCTTATGCCCTTGCAAAAGCATTAAATGTTCCACGCACGAGAATAGAACGCATTGTTGCTGAAAATAGTCCAGTGACTCCCGATACAGCACTAAGATTAGCCTATTTTTTTGATACTACTGCTGAATTTTGGCTTAACATGCAAGCTGCTTATGACGTTAGTATATTACAAACTGAAAAAGCAGATGAATTTGCCAAAATCAATAAATTTGAATGTAGGGTTTAACCACTCCCCACCTTTAACGATAGGGAGGGGAGATGTTTTTTACTTAAGCAACCTTTTTAATGGGGTTCTCCAAAGTAGGAGCATAAGCTTGCAATAACGGATTCATGCTATGTGGTAGTTCTGAATCTCCAAAATCTGTAAGAACTGCTAGAACCTTTATATTATTTGGCACCTCATCTTGAAGTTTTACAATCAAAGCTTTTTCGATTATACTCATAGTGTCAACCAGAGCAGTACAATCTTTGTTGCTTATATTTTCATGTCTAGAAAATTGAGACAACGCTATCCATAAATCGCATAAGAAGTTAGTATCTACCTTCATTGTACGCCCCCAAAGATTTGTTCTCTCAAACATGCCAATCTTCTGGAGGTGATTTTCGTTGAAGGGAGAACCTTTTCTGTTCCATCTGGTCTTTGAATGGTGATAGCAGGGCAATCCATAAAGCCTTTCTTTATTTTATCTTGATAGGGTAACAGAGGCGCCCCTAGAGCACGCCGATACACCCAGTCATGTTTGCGCAAATAATCGGTTAAGTCCTTTGATCGTACCTCTAACATCTTTGCTGCTTCGATAAGATCAAACAAACCATCAGAACGTTTTAAACCATCCAAAGCTTTTGCTTTTGGTGCTAATTCTGCAATGGTGTTATCCTTTTGCTCGATTTGACTTTGTAGGTGATTTAAAACACCAAGCAATGCTTCCGGTTTAGAGTAGTCAACTTGTGATGCAGCTATCTGTGGTGTTGCTACTTGTTTCAAAAGCCGCTCACATTTTATAAAGTATTGACGTGCTTCATGTCCTTTGTCATTACGTTCTATCATGGAAAGGTGTTTAGCCATGTCTCATGTAATGTGGTATTATTTTACCTTTCAACCGCTTACTAAATTTTTAGTAAGCGTTATAAAGTTTATATTTTCCTGAAATTTACATTCTTTAATGCGATTTTTAATCCAATCATTAAAGCGAGCTTTTATTTCTAAAAACGTATGTAAATCACGCGCGTTAACAGTTTGAACAGTTTCCTGATCAATAACCTGTTCTCTAATTTCTATAAGAGTATTCATAATGAATTCCTTGTTGATAGATGTTTCTTAATGACACTTTAAAAAAGTGCCTAGTGCTAAGAAACACGGCAACAAGCCCGTCGTTACGCTTTTCCCAAAAGGGTATTGTATAGCGTAACTACACCCGACAAAGTCATTATATGCGTGTAACATACAATGAGTCAAAGCTTTTAATATGCGGAAAATAAACTATCTCGGTAGTTTGTCCGATTGGTATTTAAGTTTTTTTTGAGGCACCTGATTTGATTATTCATACTCCTGTAATAATATCACTTTTTTCTAAAAATCATAAGAACATATTTACTTTATTTGTCGACTCATTTTAAATCCCCCAGCTTAGTTTTTTATTTATCACGGAGGGGAAAATAATGCTCGACATACTTGATACAATTGCGATGATTGTATGTTTGTTGTCGTTATCGGTGATGGTTGTCGGACTTGTTTTAGTGTGTATAAAAAAATGGCGTAAAAATGGTTTGAAAGCCCTTGGCATTGGAGTTTTATTATTTCTCGGCTCTGCAATATTAGGTGCGTTTTTTTTTCACAAAATCGAACCAGATCAAGTTGCATACAATAATGAAATTTTTTCCTCCTCGACTTTATTAATAGCTGTTGTTGCTCAAAATGAAAGCGTGAAACAGGTACTACCTGAGAATACTGATAAGCACAGTATCCATGTTCAAGACAAAAAATCAGATGGAAATGATGGGTTAGGCTTTTGGGGATGGTTCAGGTTAATTTTTCTTGCATTTATTGCTTTGTCTATTTTTCTTCATTGGCAAGATAAACGAAAAAAACGTTTTAAAGAAAAAGTTTCAGAGCAGGTTTTAATGCCTCCCCCCCATATCCACCCTTCTTCTGATTTATCAGTTGTTAATAAAATGTCGCCGGAACTTGAAAAAAAACGGTTAGAAAAGAGGGTACAGATCGTTCTCCTTTGCGCTCTACTGATTGGAGGCATTGTGGTAACAGTAATTATTACGCCATGGTTATTAGTACCTATTCTTATTGTTTTAATTTTTGTCATTATTGCATATCGTGAGGCGAAAAAGGAAAAAAGCTTTGAGCAAGAAGTTGCTCTGTGGCAATCAGATATTCCTCCCTCTAATTTTGAGGAAGCATGTAAAATGTTTCAAGAACTTGACGCAAGTGAATACGATTATCGTTTAGCACAAAATGAGAAACTGTTAGGAGTTCAAGAACGCGTTACCTTCGATATTGGCGAAAAGACTCCAATTTTAGGGCGTCTTTTAGTAACAAATCAAGCTATTGTATTTGAAAGCCCTGAAGATAATGAAAGGACTACGTGGGCAGAAATTGCGTCAGTAACTATAACATACCAAAGATGTCACATCAGTCACCGTACTGGCGCACCATGGAATTACCGATTTAGTGCCATTCCAAATCCAAGATTTACAGCAGTAATCCGAGCTCTTGGGCAGCCTTATTGATTTTTAAACACACAAGACAAAGATTTTTCATTGTTTTATCTCTCGCAAGATAAGCTTATACATACCGGATTCAGAGGCTTGGACATCTGTGACAATGAAGTG
>NZ_JBHIOO010000051.1:0-3902 GCF_042195585.1 Bartonella sp. AS69XJJH
AGACCAATAGCAGCCGCTTGTCTTGCTTCTTTCCGAACATCCTCAATAGCATAATTCAACGTCTCAAACTTCATATCCGTATAGGATTTCGACTCGTTAACAGCATCATTGACAAAACTACTAACTTTCTCATCCGTATACTTATTGGCATCTTCAAGAACTATCTTCATCTGCTCTTCAGTATAATCATGCAACTGACCGCCATTAATAGCTTGCTGAGACCCTGTTTCAATCTTGCCATCCGCTACATTGTCTATCATAACAGGTTCGCTGTCATTGCCTCCTACTAACGTAATGCTATTGGTCTTTTTCCCATCACTATCTTTATCATAGTTAACAACGCCATCTGTTACAGCTACTTCAATATCTTTCACATGTTGATCTATCGTATCTACTTTGTCTTCAACCTCTTTTACCCTCTCATTCGTGCTCCAAAGCTGACCACCATTAACAACTTCTTGCGAGCCTTCTTCTATCTTACCATCCAACACATTCGTAATCTTACTCGAATTGCCATCATGCTTCGCATCATACGCGCCTTCTTCTTCATTCCAGTTCAAACCATTGGTCGCCACATTCTTCTCAACATCATGAATACGGTCGTTGATACTCGTCATACCCTCACTGACACCATCAAAGGCTCCTGCTACATCATGATAAATCTTCTTTTCAGACGAAAGACCATCAGTATTGAATTGTGCAACCTTGAATTCCGGGGCCCTCCATTCGCCTCCTTCATAGCTAGCCCCTCCTCCTAAATACATCGCTAGCGTCTGATGCAATGAATAAAGCTGATTGCCCGTAATCGCCTCTGTCGAACCTTCAGAAATATCCCCATCTAAAAGTGACTTCAGTTTGCTCTTACTTCTTTTATCTCCCTTTCCATGAAGCGCTACAAACGCACTGTCTTCGTCACTCCACAACAACGCATTCTGCTCAATATTGTCTGAAATCTCATTATGAAGCTTTGTAAATGAATTGCTTACACCAGCAAACGCGTCCGCAATATTGGGATAGCTATGCTCTTCTGGACTGCCATCATCATTAAAAGTCGTAACTTTGAAAGTAGGCGCTACCCATTGACCATCTTCATAGTGAGCGCCACCACCAAAATAAGTCGCTAGCGTCTGATTCAATGAATAAAGCTGAGAACCATTCACGGCTTCCGTCGAGCCTTCAGAGAGTGTCCCCGCTTTCACGCCAGAGAGACTACGTGTATCACCATTCATGTTTGAAATTGTGATTGCACTACCCTCTTTTTCATCACCTATCTTGATCACCTTCGTAGCATCATCCTGCTTAACAAGACTATCTCCTACAACTTTATTAATCTCATTCTGAAGCTCTTTATGAATATTCGTGAATGAATCACCCACACCAGCAAAGGCAGACGCAACATCATCATAGCTCTGCTCTTCAACGGCACTGCCATCTTCTTTGACAATCTTAACTTTGAAGCTTGGAGCACTCCATTGACCTTCCTTATATTCAGCGCCACCGCCTAAATAAGTTGCGACTGTCTTATTCGTATCAAAAAGCTGAGAACCATTAACCGCATCACTCGAGTTTGCAGAAACCTCTCCATTGGAAAGAAACTTAATTTTACCGTTTCCTTTCTCATCACCCTCTCCATGTGTCGCTACAAACGCCTTTTCAGAATCACTCCACAATAACGCATTCTGCTTAATATTTTCAGTAATCTCCGTGTTATTTTGGGTAAACTCTTTTTGAAGATTCTCAAAAGATGTTCCTACACCAGCAAGCGCTGCCGATACAGTATCATACTCCTTCTCTTCAACTTTAGCGCCATCTTCATTAACGGTCTTAACTTTGAAACTTGGAGCCATCCAAGCGCCACCTGCATAACTAGCTTCACCACCTAAAGACTTTGCAACACTGTTACCTAGAGCATATAGCTGATTTCCTGCTACTGCATCGCTTGAGCTAGCAGTAATGTCACCATTTGCAAGTGATGTGATCTTGCTGTGTGTCTTCTCACCATCTTTTTCTCCATGCAAGGCGACAAAAGCACCTTCAGCCTTGCTCCATGATAAAGAATCTTGTGCAACTCCTTCTGAAACTTCCTTAATACGAGCGTTGATAGTGCTCATGCTGTCATTAATGTCATTAAATGCACCTGCAACATTATTACTGCTCTTCTTATCACCTTTCGTACCATCATTGCTGAAAGTCTGAATTTGGAAATCCGGATCTTGCCATTCGCCTTTCTCATTATAACCAGCGCCACCACCAAAATAGCCAGCAAACTGTTTTTGCAGATCAAAAAGCTGAGAACCATTAACCGCATCACTCGAGCCTGATACTATAGAGCCAGCCGCAAGTGATGTAATCTTACTCTTGCTTTCCTTCTCTCCATGTGTCGCTACAAACGCCTCTGCGTCCTCATTCCACAACAAAGCATCTCCTTGAACTTCCTGAGTAATATTCGTGATGTTTTCAGTAAGTTCATTAAACTTATTCGTTAGGTTGCTATTTACATTCTTGAAATTCGTATCAATTCCTGAAAAAGCAGAGCCTACATCATTATAGGATTTTTCTACTACCTCGCCTTTTGCATCAACACTAGATATTTTATAGGTTGGACCCGTGAAAGTGCCTTCTTTAAAGCTTGTTCCTCCACCTAAGTATTGCGCAATATCCTGAGAAACCTTAGAAATCTGACCGCCGTTAACCGCATCATGCGAATTCTCACCAATGGTACCATCGGCAACATTATGCAAACCAACAGGTGTAGAACCCTTACCTTTACCCAAAGTCACACTTGTGTAATCAATGCTGCCATTATCACCATCTTTTTTATCGTAATGAACAACAGCTGATTCATCAGACTGAAGATTATTAGAAAGATCTTTCAAGCTTTCATCAAGCTGACCTTTGTTAACCGCTTCATTATCCTTTGTCGCTGCCTTAACACCGGAAAGTATTCTATCCCCTTTGTCTTTATTTGCGATATTGATTTCACTGCCTTCTACTTCTGTACCAATATTGATAACTTTCGTATCATCATCCTGCTTCGCAAGGCTATCACTGACAACATTAGTAACATCATTATGAACATTCGTGACAGAACTACTAATATCAGAAAGTGCTTCCGCTACACTCTTATAACTTTCCTCACTTTCTTTACCTTCTGAATCAACTTTCTTGATTACAAAACTTGGTGCTTTCCATTGTCCATCTTTATCATAACCTGCACCACCACCAAAATACGTCGCAAATGTCTGATTCATGGAATAAAGCTGGTTACCGGTAATCGCTTCTGTTGAACCTTTAGAAATTTCTCCATCTAATAGAAACTTTAATTTGCTGTTTTCTTGTTCTGCTATAACTTGACCATCTTTCTCTTTGTTCTTTACATGACGCGCGACAAAGGCATGCGCGTCATCGTTCCACAACAAAGCATTCTGCTCAATGGTCTGAGTAAGTTCATTGCTGTTCTTAGAAAGCTCATTATGAAGATCTGTCAGCGATGTATCAACACCGCTAAAGGCTGAACCAACATCATGATATGACTGACCACCAACAACATACGTCGGAAGATTGCCTACAAGCACATCAGCACCACCACCAAAATAGCTCGATGTATTTTGAGAAACACTGTCTAGATTAGTACTCACTGTCGTAACATTTTTATTAGTCGCAAATAACTGAGAACCATTTACAACTTCTGTCGATTCTGCTGAAAGCACTCCTGCCTTAACACCTGAAAGCGTCCGATCTGCCTGCTCCTTATTTGCGATATTGATTTCACTGCCTTCTACTTCTTTACCAATAGTAATAACCTTCGTATCATCATCCTGCTTGGCAAGGCTATCACTGACTACATTGGTCACATCATTGTGAACATTCGTTATAGAACTTGCAACACCTGCAAGTGCTTC
>NZ_JBHIOO010000052.1:0-3746 GCF_042195585.1 Bartonella sp. AS69XJJH
TGTTTCTGCTAAGATAGCTGCATCCACTTGTGATTTGGTATAAATAAGGTCACCATCTACTTTCAGCGGTCCTTTCAGCGAGCTTCCGGTTGTGCTTAGATTGGTAACGACTTTGTTGTTATGGATAAGGTTAAACGACGAATTGCCTAACAGTTCCAAATCACTACTCATGGTTACTTTGCTGGTAAATTTATTATAACTTTGCCATTCATTTGGGCTTGTGAGGTGTCCATAGCTTGTGAGATCTTCATTGATCTTGGCTCTAAAATCATCAAGACCCACGATATCTTCGGTTTTATGTTGATGCGCGCCTAATAGAGAGATAGCACTACCAAAAGTGAAGTTATTGTTGCTTGATTTATAGAGAACATAATTATTTGCGGCATCTTTTGCACCTTCGATATCGCTTAAATCAGCAAATGAGAAGGTTTTATCGGCTGCCATTTTGCCTTTGAGAGCGCTTTCTAGATCTGTGATTTCGCTTATGGTATGCGTGTGTTTTAAAGGTGCTTTTTCGTCTACTTTTTCCTCAACTTCCATCATAGCTTGATCAATTTTGGTCAAGTTTTCCCGCAAGATTGGGAATTCAGAACTGATAAAGCGTCCTTCTTTAGGCAATTCCATGTCGAGTTTTTTGGTTTTGGTCATCTCTCATTCTCCCATCACAATATACCGGCGCCAAAATCACTCACCATGGAGCGTGCCGCCGGTCCACCGGTAAGGGTCAATTTCAAGCGCGCTTGTTTGGCGCTTTTGTCGCTGCTCACAAATTTGCGCTCTGTCCAAAGCGGTTCAGCGAGTTGTTCTGTTTCCTCTAATTTCAAAGGGGTGAAAGCACCATCATCCAGTTGCATCTCGAGTGAGAAGGTTGCACCGCCGGGTAAAAATGTTTTGATATAGCTCGTTAACCTTGCCTTTTCCCCAAAGGCGAAAGCACGGGTGACATAAGTAGCTTCCTTATGAATCTTTCCCGCAATCAATTGCACAGGAGCAAACAACACGGGTGAGAGCTTTTCTGTCCCTTTGAGAATGGCGCGAAGCTTTACCTTTTCACTGATATATTCAGTAAGACTGAGTAATTGAAAGGGAAGCAGTTGATAAACCGTGCCATTGTTTCTTTCAATTTCAAAGATGACAGAACAATCGCTTGAAGGCAATTCAATGGCTGCACGTATTTGTAAATCAGAGCAGTCCACAAGATCAAATGTGCCTAAATCGACAGTCTTTTCTGTTTGTGTATAGCGTGCTGCCAACACACGAAAGGCTAAAGCCTCATCTTGATGAGCTGTCCAGCTTTGCGCATTGACAGAAGAAAAGCGTGGACCGGTCACGTAAGGGTGGCTTGAGACGTATCTCTGGTGTTCTGCATCAAAATCCCCAAGCTTTGCCAGTGAGACAGAATGATCAGCATCATCTGTCTTGATAACGAAAGCCGTTAATCGGTCATCGGGAACTAACAGTGGTACATCATAGCGTGCCTCTGCCCACCCTAGCTTTGCATCCTTCATAGAATAAAAGCTTTGCGCTTGAATATCGGCGGTCGGATAACCGTTTTCAGTGGTGACCAAATCAATCACCAGATCATGGTTTTGATTACCGATTTTGCAAAGATGAAAGTCAATTCCTGTGATTTGCCGTGTTTCATCGGGGGTAAAGACCTGCGCTTGTGGGTCAAATTGCATCCATATTTTCACAGTGGTGGTGCGCCGCATCACTTTCACATCAATCACGCCTTGACCGGTAAAAAGCCCCGTTGCAATGGTTCCACCTTTCCCCCGTGCCACAACATTTTTTGTGCCAGCGGTGATGTTTTGTGGAATCTTAAAAGTTCCTTCAAGGGTGCCATAGGAATTGGCAAAAAGGGGATAATTCGGCAAGACATTCACACCATCAAAGATGAGGCTTTCTAATTGTTCTAACTTGCCAAAGCCTTCAATTTTAAAGTGAAGGGTAATTTGTCTTAAAAAGTCGGTTTGTTCTTGATGTGCATTGACCAAGTCATCACGCACTTCTGTGTTACGGATAGTTCTGCCACGGTTCCAGCCCATGATGATTTGATTGGTGACGCCAGAGAGCCAATCGGTGCGCTGTTCATGCCAAAAGTCTGTCGCGGGGTCAAGGGTTACTGTACCAGGCAGGGGTGCAAAATTTTGATAAGGATTGATTTTTTCGCAAGCCGTTGTCAACTCTTGCGCAATGATCACCTCATTTGTCCAGTCAAGCGTGACAGGCGCTGTAAGATTAGCGGTGTAAAAGGTTGGATCAATGGCGAGCTGTAAAATGCCGTTGCCTACAGCCCCCGTTTGTTGAAAGCCTTCATCTCTGTAACGATCATCAAGAAAGGGATCAGCGAACATGCCTTTTTTGGCAACAGGTTCTTTAGAGTCCACATTGCTTTTAATGCGCTCTAACTGCATCAACCGGTCAAGGGAGAGCACCCGTTGAAAATAGCGCCACATCTCATCATAGGGGGCAACCCGTGTGCCATCATTGACCACAACCGGCGTTTCAAGCCAATTGTTGGTGATCGTTGCAAGGGATAACACATCATCAGGGACACTGGGTGCCATAGGGTGGTCTACTGATATACCTTTGATGTAAACCACATTGCCCCCTGTGTTCAGTCCTATACGGTCAATGCGGGGCAATTTGTAAGTGTAACTGACGATAATATCCCCACCTTGCGCCCCCCCTGAGACGGTAATTTCCTGCGCTGTTACTTTATCAGCCGTGATTTTTGCACGATAGCGATAAGTCACCTTATAGCTGCTCCCCGCTAAAGGTTCGTCTCCCATGGGAGCCCAATCAATGGTGTCTCCGGTTTTTTTAAAATCTATGCCTTCTTTAAATTCCTTGCTTCCTTGAACGACTTTAATAAAAGAGGTGATGCTTTTATCCGGCACACCATCACGCCCTGCAGCAACGGCACCACGGGTGACGTTAACGGTTTTTTCTTTTGTCAACAAAAGAGACTGAATATCGGCAATAGGAAAATAATAGGGTTTAAAGGTGAAACTTGTTTTCCCTTTTGGAGGCGCAAAAATATGCGTTTCGCTTGGAACAACGCTTGTCGAAAAATCCTCCACCTCTTCATGGCGCAAGGCGGCTAAGCGCTTGCGTTTAAAGCCATTGATATTGGCTTCCCCTTCTTGAATACTAAAGATTTGGCAACCGTTGTTTGGTCCTAAAGCGCTCACACGGCAGCCACTCACGATATAATGCCCATGGGCTCTGTCATATGTTGCAATAGCTTGCATGGCGGGTTCAAGCAATGAGGGGGATTTTTGGTCAATCAGAACACCATCTTGTAAAATATAAACCGGAAAGAAAGTGCCACTTTGCGCATCTTCTTTCAGTGCCCAAACAAGCTTTGCTGTTTCGCGTGCGGCACCAGGTTCTCCTTCTGCCAAGGTGCCAGGGACTTGCCCCAACAGCTCTGGATCATCCTCATGGGTTATCCATTTTTTTTGCAGCTTTACACCAATTTCCAAGCGTCCAATCATGGAAACATTGTTGAGTACAGCTTCAGAGACCGGAAAGATATCGCCTGCGATATAAATCTTGCCATCCGTTAAAGTGACGGTTTGTGTCTCTTTGTTGACAAAAGCATCAGCCCGTTCAACGCGGTCTCCTTCTTGTGCCACAAGACGCCCCAAGCGGTCATGCCGTCCCCTTATAATGGTTTGAACTTCATTGAGTTCACCACTTTGAATAAAGGGACGCGTGCCATAAAAGACAACACTTTG
>NZ_JBHIOO010000053.1:0-3694 GCF_042195585.1 Bartonella sp. AS69XJJH
CATGATTTTGGTGAGCGTTCCAGAGAGTTTGAGAGGCAGATAGCCTCTCATTAAAAAGTATAAAAGATCTAATAAAATAATTGCTAAATAAAAATATCTTGTATATATCTTTTTTTGGAGGAAGAGGTTCTAAAAAGTTATCCCCGCTGGATAAGTTGATCATTTATCTCTTTCTCTTTTTTCAAAATCAAAAATTTTTCTCATTTTCGACCTTCTTTACGCCTTTTAAAAATAAGGATTAATGTCCCTAAAGATAAATAATTAAAATATTTATTTCATATATAAATTATTATTTATATAACCTTTGACATTGTTAGATTTTTTAACGTTTTATTGAGTTCAAACTCAAACAAAGATCTTTTTTCTTCGTTTAGCTTTATTTTCTGATTTTTTTCTAAGTTTAAACTATTTATTTTTTCTTGATCATCTTGTTTCAATAAAGCAAATAAAGAACGCTCTAGATATAATTCTCCCTTTTTTTCTTTATCAATCATGCCGCGGAGATATCCTCCTGGTGATTTTACAAGTCCTCTAGCATATTTTTCAAAAATGATGGCAATTGCCAGAGCTGTTTTTTTAAGCCCCATGATTTTTGTAGCTTGTTCAGCGGCATGTTCTGAAACTTTAATCATTCTGTACATAGGATACATAGAATGTATCAAATCGCTTTCTGTTTGGAAACTACATTCAGAAAACAAGATGGCATTTGGTAAAGCCTTTTCCAGTATCTCCGGCTTAATTTGAGGCAATGTACTACTTTTTGAAGGAAGTGAAGGTTCGGTTTTGCCATTCTCTATATTTTCATAAGCCATTTTATCGTGACCGGAGGTCACACTAACGATTTGAGTGTGTTCAGAGTTATCTGAACACTCATTTTTGTTACAATTACAATTATAGTTAGGGGTTGTATGTTCTATGTGTATGTCATTGGAGGCATATCTGTATGTCGTTTTTAATGTTTTTAGCTTAAAACAACGCTGTAAAATCCATTCAAAAAGATGGGATGCCTTTTGTAATTTTTCAAAAGATGCTTTTGTTGGTCGACCAATAATATGAAGAATTTTTTGCATTCTAGAAAAAAGCAATGAGATAAACGGAGTTTCTTCCATTTCTGTATAACAGGTTTTAATTTGACGCACCAATCCTCTAAAATAATGCAAAGCTTCATTCTTTTTATCATAACATTCCAGAGCTTCATCTGCTTTTTGCTTAAGTTCATGATATCGCGCAACAAGAATACGTAAATCAATACCGCAAGCTGTTACGATATCATCGCTATGGTTACGTATAGGATAGCGTTTAAAGTTACCAGAGTCGCGCATAACAATAAAACCACAATCATAGAGAGATGAAAGCAATCGACTAACGCGTCCTTCACTACGACTAATGTCATAACCAAGTTGTTGATTGCTTTTGAAAACAATAGGAACTCCTCCTTTTTCAAATGAATCTCTTGAAGCTGTATCCAGTAACTCAAGAAGAAGTTCGCCTTCTGTTTTTTTAACTAAACCAGTTTTTTTCATGTTTTTAGCCAATCCAATCAATTGACCACGGCTTACAGAACCAATCTCAGCAGTTTCTGCTAATTTTCTAAATTCTATATGATGTGCATTTATCTTTCTTCCAGATGTTTTTTTAACCATAATTTTTAAAACCTCTCTATTGGAGGCAAAAAAATGTTAAAAATACCCTTTTTCCACAAAATTTCTCTTGCAGAATGCATCTCGATAAATTAAATTAGGAATTAGTTTGTTAATTTAATCTACCGTATAGTAAGTACGGGTATTTTTAGAAACCCTTCTGTTAACGCAGTTGGGTTTTTATTTTTTTGCCATTATATTTCCCTCTATTTGAAACGACTCATAGCTTGAAAAAAGCGTGTCAAGGTCAAAGCTATATTAAAAAGAAAAGATTTTCAATATGGTAAAGCTTTCAAACAACTGTTTTTCATGGCAATACAACCAATACAACCTACAACAACAGCAAAGCGAAATAACATATAACTAAGGAAACGCGCTCTTGTTTAGCGCTATAGAAAACAACCTATACGAGTAAATGAATTTTAAACACAATAATTTTTCTTTGCAAGAATTGTCCACCAAGGACTGTGTGTATGATGATTAACTTTTTTCTGATAAAGCTCGTAGTGGAATATTGCCTTGATTTTTTAGTAGCGCTTGAAAGAACGTTTTATCGATAATAGTCAATGGGAATATAACTTCCGTGATCTCAAAGTATCCCAAAATAATAATATAAATTAAGACAATATATTTATTGTCGCTGCTCTAAGAGATTTTAAAAGTATCATTTTGAATATTATTCAATATTTCTTCATTAATTAAGAAAAGATTAAATATTTGTAATTTTATAGTAGAAAAAATTATTTTTTCATTTTATAGGATGGATTAATATTTTAACTATTAATTTAATTTTCAACTTTAAAATAGCGAGGGGGTTTTTTCATGGAAAACATGAATAATTCATTCAGTTGTGAACACATCTTACCAAAAACTACTCTACCCAACACACAAAAGAAATGGCTAACAGCAGCATTGATGCTGTTTATTGCCTTCATCGCACTGAGTGAGCCAGCATTTGCTGCAGGCGGCTTCGGAAAAATTGAAAGTGCTCTTCAAAAAATAATTGAAGCTTTAACAGGAAACATTGCAAGATCGATAGCAACGATTGCAATTGCCGGTATTGGGATTGCATGGATTGCTGGTTATGTTGAAATGCGTAAAGCTTTCTTTGTTTGTATTGGCATCGGCATTATCTTTGGTGCACCACAAATCGCATCAATGTTTTACAGTTAAACGTTGTCTTTCAAAGCCATGAAAGAGCACGACAAGCTAACAGAAGATACGTTATTTCTTGCTTGCACGCGCCCTGCAATGATTGCAGGCGTGACGGTGGAAGCTATGGGATTAAATGCAATAGGAACGATGATATTGTTCATTATGGCAGGCAATATTTTTCTTGTAACTATTGGGATTGCAATGCATTTCATATTCAAGGAAATCCTAAAGCATGACCATAACAAATTTCGTATTCTTCTGACATGGCAAAAGACATCTATCTTTGCCAGAAATTCGAGTCTATGGGGTGGGGGAAGTATTTCTCCATTGCGATTAATTCGTAATTATGAGGAATTATAATGAATGCTGCTCAATGCAAACGTGAAAAGCAGCCAGAGGCGATTATCCCTTATGTGCGTCATGTTAATAAACACATCATTGCGCTAGATTCCCGCGCTCTCATGTCCGTTATTAAACTTGAAGGCATTAACTTTGAGACAGCGGATATTATTGATCTGAATGTTCTTCACGAACAGCTCAACAATCTGTTTAAAAACATTGCGGATGAACGGATAGCGCTTTATAGCCATATCATCAGAAAGCGTGAAACCGTTTATCCGGATGGAACTTTTAGATCGGCATTTGCCAAGCAATTAGATGATAAATATCGCGAGCGGATGATTTCACAGGAGCTTTATCGCAATGAGCTTTATCTTTCAATTTTGTGGAATCCACACGTTGATAAGACGGACAAATTAGTGGAGTTTTTCAAACGTTTAGGCAAAGCCAAGCAAGAAAAGACAGAAGCTGACGCAGAGTCCGTTCGCAAGCTTGAAGATATTACGACAGATCTTATTCAAAATTTAGAGCGTTATGGTGCAAAAAGACTGAGCCTTTAT
>NZ_JBHIOO010000054.1:0-3437 GCF_042195585.1 Bartonella sp. AS69XJJH
ATTGAACAGATCAATCAAGCGGTTGAAGCCTTTTTAGCAGAGATAGAACGAGAGATAAAACAACTCTCAACAAAAGCCGCTTAAACCTATGGGGGTGTTTTGTTCCCCGCATATCTACAAGCACCCCCACCCATTTACTAAGGAAATTAAACATGTGTAACATCAAACATATTATCATACAGCCTGCTAAAGATGAGGAATTTTGTTTTTTTACCATTGGCTATGAAGGTAAGTCCCTTGAGAATTATCTTAAGAGTCTCATAGAAAACAATATCAAAACTTTATGTGATGTTCGTAAAAATCCAATAAGTAGAAAACACGGATTTTCAAAAAGACAATTAGAGCAAGCTGTAAGCAATATTGATATTGAATATATGCATATGCCTGAACTTGGAATTGCTTCTGAAAAACGAAGAAATTTGAAAACACAACAAGATTATGACCGCCTTTTTGAAGATTATCAAAATACAACTCTCAAGAATAATTCTTGTGCAATAAACAAATTATATCAAATTTTTTTAAACAAAAAGCGCGTTGCAATCACCTGTTTTGAAGCCAATGTATGTATGTGTCATAGAGGAAAAATAGCCTTGGCTCTTACACAATTACAAGATTGGAAATATAAAATTAAGCACATCTAAAAAATAAACTTGCAGATTTTTAAAAGTTGGAGTGCTTCACATGCCTCCTAGCACCCCCACCCTTTCCTAACAACTTTCAAGTAATGCGTGATTCACGCCACACGTGAATTGCATCTCAATGTAAGGAGAAAAGATATGGCGCCTCGTCCAGCTGCTATAACGCAACCAGCCATTGCACGCGCTTTAAGAGAAGCTAAAAAACAAGGTTGTGAACTCGTAGAAATCAAATCTACCGGTGAACTGCTTATCTATCTCAAATCCGATATTCCACTACCAAATTCAGTTAACCACCCAGACAAACTTTTAGATTTGTCAAAGAATGAATATTACGAAACCGCGCTCTCTAAGATGTAAAATTGATTATGCCAAAACCACGCCCTCCTCATCTTGTCAAACAAATTACTCAACATGGCAAAATTGTATGGTATGTACGTATTGGTCATGGCAAACGCATTAGAATCCGCGGTACCTATGGAACGCAAGAATTTGTTGACAACTATAAAAGCGCACTTGCCGAGTTACAAGGACTGATACTTCCTAAATCCAAAACCGGTAAACTTGTTGAAGGGTCATTTGCATGGCTGCTTAAGCAGTATTTAAACAGCTCTAATTGGCATAATCTTGCTAAAGGAACCCAAGAACAGAGAGAACGTATCCTTATAAAGGTATGCGATACAATAGGCAACGTTCCATACCAAATAATTGATAAAAAACATATCATAGCCGGCGTTGAACGGCGGAAAGAGAAACCAACAGCTGCCCAAAATTTTCTAAAAGCACTTAATGGTCTTTTTAATTGGGCGATTGATCAAGAACTTCTGGAGAATAACCCAGCATTAGCAATCAAAAGACCTCCTCTCAAAAACAAAGATGGATTTGCTGTTTGGACAGAAGAAGATGTTGAAAAATATTATCACCATTGGTCACATGGTTCACATGAACGCGTCTGGATTGATGTTCTTCTTTACACGGGTTTGCGTCGTGGTGATGCGGTACGAATTGGTTGGAAAGATATCAAAGATAATATCATTCATCTCAAGACAGAGAAAAGTAAATTCCAAACAGATGTTTTTCTACCCATTTTGCCTGAATTAGCAGAAACTCTAAAAATTGGTCCTATTGGAAATGAAACATTTATTTGTGGTAAATACAGCCAAAAATTACACAAAAATAGTTTCGGAAGTGTATTTTACAAGGCATGTACTCAAGCAGGTATCAAAAAATCGGCGCATGGATTGAGAAAATTAGCAGCAACACGCGCAGCTAATTCTGGTGCAACAGTATCACAATTGAAAGCATTATTTGGCTGGACAAATGATAATATGGCATCTCTTTACACAAAGAGCGCAGATCGCAAAAGGCTAGCTATAGAAGCGATAAAAAAGCTCCAAAAAAGTTAGGGGTAGAGACAAAAAAACGTAATAGAATCAAGATTCACCTATTTCCCCATATTAGACATAACTATTTTATTTTACTTGCTTTTTATTTGCCATGCGTGAGATCGCATCAGGCGTAGCACGCAAACGAAATGGCATGGGTTCACCAGCGGCACTCTCTTCAGACGTACGAATAATCTTTTGTAAATAATTTTTTATTTTACACATACTTGTAAATGTACTGGCTTTTAAAACCTTGTCTGTTAAAGTTTATGCTTTCTTCCTTTGCATAATTTAGCGTTTTTAAATTCTATTCTTGAAAAACTATGCAATATCCTAACAAACTATCTATTGATCTAAGCGTATTGCTCAATAATCTTTTCTTCCACTCCAATTAACTTTTTGCTTATCCCACAGAAAAAGCATTATAAATATACCCTATTTCCAGTCATATCTGGAAAGGTTTTAAACGGTCGATGCAATCTTACATAAAATTTTATCCACATAGTGCAAATCAGCCATTCCCTCCAAGATAACTTTTAGATGCACTAGATATCTGAATATTTTTATTTAAAAAATTAAAATCTTTTAAAGAGCTTTCTTATTGAATTGTACTTATTTAAACTCAATAAAAACTTTCCTTGAATATATATGTCGTTCTTACAAATTTATCTCTCATAAACTGTCAGAGCAATAACATTTTCTTTTCGCAGATATGAACGATCTAAATAGAATAAATATCTGGAAAGGTAAAATAATACAAAAATACACGACCGGAATTTGATATAATTTATCAAACATTTTCAAGTGGATATTTCTTATTATTATGAAAACGATCGTTAGAACTTAAAAAATATTGCTTTGTGAAAAATTTTTAAACAGGAAAAAGAAATGATAAATATCATAATTACCTTTCATTTTTTCAGAAAAAACTATCATGTTTAAAAATGAAACTCTTAAATAACACACTCAAAGAATTAACTTATGAAGAATTATTTTAAATAATTTTACAAAGAACGCTTTAAAATGCGTATTAAAATGATTGACCTTTTGCAAGAAATTTGTCAGAAAGCATATCTAGTTTGGAGGGGTGGCCGAGCGGTTTAAGGCACCGGTCTTGAAAACCGGCGTGCAGGAGACTGTACCGTGGGTTCGAATCCCACCCCCTCCGCCACAGCACTTTTGTAGCTTGTCGGCGGGTTTTGTATATTTTGCCACTAGTGTAGCTTGCCAGCGGGTTTTGTATATTTTGCCACTAGGTTTTGTAGCAATTTATTTTTTTTCAAAGAGTTTTAAAGAGGTTCTCAAAGGGTCTTCAAAGGTCTTTCAAAGATCATTTAAAGCCTCTTCCATGAATCTTTTTTTCTTCCTCTAAAAGTCGCAATTTGAGATGATGAGTTCTTGAGCCAGAATCGGATTA
>NZ_JBHIOO010000055.1:0-3348 GCF_042195585.1 Bartonella sp. AS69XJJH
ATGCACCTATCCTTCTCTTTACGCATGAGGTGGAGAAAAGAAAAACAAGTCTAAGCTATTAGGCTTTCCAATGGGATGTTACTATTTTTTTCCATTTTAGCACTTATAATGTAAGCTATTTGTTGACATTATAAGTATTTTACGCTATATAAAAGAATGATTAAAACGTTTAAAAGCAAAACATTGGCAGAATTATTCAAAACGGGAAATTCATCCAAGATTGATAAGAAACTTATAAAACGTATCATGGTTCGTCTTGATCGTTTAGATTTTTCTGAAAGACCAGAAGATATGAATCTTCCAGGATTCAACTTTCATTCTTTGATTGGATATTCACCCACTCGTTACACTGTCCACGTTAACGGACCATGGTGTATTACCTTTGAATTTGACTCATGTAATGCTTACCGTGTTGATCTTGAACAATATCACTAAGGATACAGTTATGAATGACATTCCTGCACAAAGAGATAAAAACCGTTGTCCTACTCATCCAGGAGAAGTTTTAGCAGAAATTATTCCTGAAACAGGCAAAACAAAATCAGAAATTGCGCAGATGCTTGGTATATCACGCCAACATCTCTACGATATTCTGAACGCAAAAAAGCCTGTTTCTCCTGCTATTTCCGCTTGTCTTGGCAAAATGTTTGGTGATGGAGCTGCTATATGGTTACGTATGCAAGCCAATTATGATGCGTGGCATGCTGAACGCGAAACAAATGTTAGCAAAGTTCCAACACTTCACGCTGTTTGATCTCTTCCTCACTCTGAAGAGACGATGTTTTATGAAATACTAGATAAATAATGACATCCCCTGCTTTAAACATGTTCGTCGCCATTTAAAATATCATCTAAACCACGATCTAAGTCGTCTAATATATTTTGCGGTGCATCTGCATAAACAAAAGATTGTACACGAGAACGCGCTTTTATTAATTCATGATATAAATCAACAGGAAGCATAATGATTTTTTCACGCCCTCGCTTTGTTAAAGCTACAGGTGTAGACATAGCCTCGTCTAAAATATCGCCTGCCCCGCGGTTTACATCTGTAAAACTATATTTTTTCATATGCACATCCTATCTTTAATGCATAATACGTATTATACGTATAATGTGTATTATGTAAAGATATTTTACGGCATTAACCACCTCCCCGCCTTTGAAGACGAGGAGATAAATCGTGTTTTTAAATTAAGCTACCTTTGCAACAGAATTTTTCAAACTCGGCTCGTAAGCTTTCAACAAAGGCTCCATAATAGAAGGAGGTTTTAAAGATCCAAAATTTGTAACCATTGCTAGAATCCTGAGTGCGTTTGGTGATTCATCTTGAAGTTTTAAAATCAAAGCTTTTTCTATTGCATCCATGGTTTCAATCAGAGCATTAAAAGCTTTATCTTCAACATCATCACGATCAGAAAATTGAAATAATGCCATCCACAAATCACATAAAAAGTCGATACTCGTATTCATTGTACACCTCCATGGATTTGTTCTCTTAAACATGCCAATCCTCTAGATGTGATTTTCGTTGAAGGCAGTACCTTCTCTGTTCCGTCTGGTCTTTGAATGGTGATAGCAGGACAGTCCATGAATCCTTTCTTAATTTTGTCTTGATAGGGTAACAGAGGCGCCCCTGGAGCCCGTCGATACACCCAATCATGTTTACGCAAGTAATCGGTTAAGTCCTTTGGTCGTACTTCAAGCATCTTTGCTGCTTCAATAAGACCAAACAGACCATCAGAACGCTTTAAGCCTTCAAGTGCTTCTGCTTTTGGCTTGAGTGTACTCACCTCATTTCTTAAGTCTTCTAATTGATTGATACTCTCTAAAAGGAGTTGCTTAATCGTAAGAGGATTTTCCAAAGCATTGGCAAGATCTACTCGTGGTGTTGTAGCCTGCCTTTCCAATTCTTGCCAACGGTCAATGATTTTAGCTCGTAAGGCAGTGCTGTAACCTGAAACAAGAATTAAACATTCACGTTTTGGTAGATGATAGCAAGGAAGAGAGCGACCTGTTGAATCTTTGTATACCCCTGTAAATTCACTCAATCCAAATTTGGATTCAGTACTTTCAGAGTATAATTCTCCTAACATTTTTCGAATATCACGCATAATATGCGTGTGTTGTTTTTTACACAAATCAGCAATCTCGCGACTAGACATAGTCTGAATGGTTGCTTCACTAAAAGTACTTTCTTTAGTTTCTATGAGATTGTTCATAAAGAACTCCTTGCTACTTAGAGGTTTCTTATTGACACTCTACAAGAGTGTCGGGTGTTAAGAAACACGGTAGCAAGTCCGCCGTTATGCTTTTCCCAAAAGGGTATTGTATAGCGTAACTACACCCGACAAAGTCATTATATGCGTGTAACATACAATGAGTCAAAGCTTTTTAATGTGCGGAAAACTGATTATTTCGACAATCAATCCGCTTGCTATCAAGGTGTTTCTTAGGCACCTGATTCGAAAATACACACCGCAGAAATAATGTCAAGCAGATTTCCATAATTTTTTTATTTCATCTTTGGATGCCGAGCATTGAAAAACACAGCTCTTCATCCCTCATTTTTTCACATTCACTTCATTAGCCACTATTTTAAAGGAGTATAAAGTATGGCAACAGGTTTTCTACACGGTGTTGAAGTCGTTGAGGTTGACGACGGCACCCGCCCCCTTCGCGCGGTTCAATCGGCAGTTATTGGAATTGTTGGCACAGCGCCCGATGCAGATGAACAAGTCTTTCCTCTTAATACACCAGTTTTGATAGCAGGCTCTCTTTCACAAGCAGCAAAACTAGATAAAACAGGTAAACAACGTGGTACTTTACCCAATGCTCTTGATCTTATTTTCAAGCAAGTGGGAGCAATTGTTGTTGTCATCCGTGTGAAAGAAGGTGACAGTGAAAACGCAACACTCACCAATATTCTAGGCGGTGTGAACGAAAATGGCGCCTATGAAGGTGTTCATGCTTTCATTGGAGCACAATCTATTGTGGGACAAACACCACGTATTCTAATTGCTCCAGGCTTTACACATCAACGCCAATCCAGTGTGAGTATTGAAGGAGATGGCACTGGAGCGACAGCTAAAGCCGAAATCAGTACCACTTCTAATCCTGTAGCGGCAGAACTCATTGGCATTGCTGAACGCCTACGCGCTATTGTGGTGCTTGATGCCCCAAACACAACAGACGAAGCAGCACTCAGCACAGCCAAGGATTTTGATTCAAAGCGCGCTATTATCATTGACCCTTTTGTAAAGGTGAATCGTGATGGAAAAATCTTAGAACAGCCAGCAAGTGCAGCAGTTGCAGGTGTCATTGCTAAAACTGATTTTACACACGGTT
>NZ_JBHIOO010000056.1:0-3050 GCF_042195585.1 Bartonella sp. AS69XJJH
GATCAATGGGAAAATACTTCCACACAATCACACATCACGGCACGCCAAGATGTGCAGATTACTGCTGACAATGATGTAAATATGCAAGCAGCCATTGTTACGGCGGATCGTGATGTCAACATTGACGCTGGCAATAATATCACACTATCGGAAAGCTATGATACCTCTAACGGCAAAGAGACACATGAAAAGTCCTTTGCTGGTGTGACAACTTCCGTTGATATCGGTATCCTTGGCACGGTACAAGGCTTAAAAGATTCAGCGGACCGCATGAACAATAAGGATGGTAACAATACAGTTATTAATGGCATATTGACCGGCATGAAAATCAATCACCTCTTTAATAAAGGCAAGAATTTTGTTGATTGGCTGACTGGCAATACGGGGGAAAAGGGGAACACAACCAAAGGACTGAGTAACCCATTAGGGGGGATGGGGGGCTCCACCAAGGATGCTCTTGCCAATCTGGCTGGCGCATCTGGCAGTGTAACCGTGGGCTTTAAAACTGAGAAAACAGAAGCCTCTTCTCAAGTCTCCACAGCGGTGACAGATAGCATAGAAGGTGGACGCGCTGTTAACATGCAAGCCCACAAAGGCAGCATTCATGGTGTTGGCGCTGATATTATCGCTGGTACCAATCCAATCTATGTGCTGGAAAATGATGCACAGAGCGGAAATATCACCATGGAAGCAGGTGAAGATATCACCTTTGAAAGTGCGCAAAACACGCAAAGCACACAAAACAGCAGTGAAAGTGCTTCAATGAGTGTTGGCACCGGTTATGGCACCGGTGGCGCAGGGGCAACGGGTAGTGCTGCTTTTAGTCAAGGGGAAGGTTCCAGTGAGGAAGTTCAACACAAAAACAGCCATATTATAGGCACTGGCACTGTTCATACCAGCAGTGGGGCAAACACCACACTGGCAGGCGCCGTGGTTTCTGGAAATCAAGTAGAAATGGAAGTAGGGGGTGATTTTGCCATTACCAGTCGCAGTGATACGGGACAAACTTCCAGTAAGCAAAACTCTGTTTCTGTTGGGTTTGGTGCTGGACAAACGGGTGGTGGAGGCTCTATGAGCGCCTCTTTCCAAAAGGATAAATCCTCTAGTGATTATCATAGTGTTGTGGAACAATCAGGCATCAAAGCGGGTGATGGCGGCTTTAATATCATTGTTAAAGATAAAACAACGCTGACCGGAGGACTTATTTCCAGCACAGCCTCGGCGGACAAAAACAGCCTGACCACAGGAAGCATTAGCACCAGTGATATCAGCAACAGTGCCCATGCTAAAGCCAGCAGCCATGGGTTTAGCATTTCTGGGAACGACACGATAAAGAACATTGCCAAGAATGTTTTAAATCACGGCAAAGCCAAGGATGGAGCAGAAGGGGAAACCAAATCTGCTATCAGCGATGGGACTATCATTCTTACTGATACAACTGGACAGAGGGCGATGGGGCAAGATGCTGGACAAATCATTGATGCACTCAACCGCAACACCGCAGCAGCCCACCAAGCCGTTGCACCGGTGGACGCCACATCGCTTGAGGGGATCGTTCATAATCGCCTAGATATGATCAATGATTTATCGGATGAAGGATTGGGATACTTTGTTAAAATTTATAAAATCGCCTATGTCAAAAAACATCCTGAGGGAGAAGTTGAGCATGATGAAAATGGCAATGTCCTCTATGCAACAGATAAAAATGGAAACTATATAAAAGACAGTCATGGAAGAAAAATACCTCTGTATCACTATTTAACACCAGAAGAAGAAAAACATTTACAAAAAGGCTCTGATGGCCAGGTTCATATGTTTTACAATGGTATTTTTACCTCACCAGATGATGCTGCGCGTTATACCGTCCAGTTTGCTGACAATGATCATGGTCCCCTTTATTTTACATACTTCCCAGAAGCTGAAGACTGGGAAGTGGAAGTAGGGATAGCGATTTTTCAGAAGCTTCTGGAAGGTAGACTTTTTTTTGGATTGACCAATTCAACCAAGAAATTCCAGGATACAATGTATCTTTATGGCAATACAGGATTGCATGATGATGCCCATAGTCGTGGTACCATAACAGCAGGAAATGGATCATATGATTTAGTAAAGCATGGTGTTCACGGTATAGCAAAGGAAACAACGGTTAATTTTTTTGGTCCAGCTTATAATACTCAAGACATGGCAGATACATTATATATCTTAAGGGATGGCAAGCAAACCACTGTCGGCTTGGAAAACCATGCAGATGATTTTGTTGGTGTTGTGTTTGGCAAAAATCCCGCTACTTTTTACCAGAGGCCCCTTGGTAGTAACGTAGTGAAAGAGGCAAAGAAAGTACTATTTGGTTATCCCAGCCCTCATGTTTGTTATGCAAATGCGGATCGAGCATGTAGACATGATTATGGTTCATCTCACCGTATATACGTTGATTCAATTAATTCAGGGAGCAAAAAATGAAACACATTTTAAGATTATTAAGCGGGATAATCCTGTTAAGTATAGCTGGGTGTAATTTTTTTAAGCCTTCTCCAGGGTACATGTATATGTGGAAGAAGCCAGGAGCAGACTTTACCGAGGTAGGAAAAGCATTGCTAGAATGTGGCATGCCAACGCCTTATGATGAGGATTCAGAAAGCAGAGAGCAGAGTATTAATGCACAGGCAACAGTCCATGCATGCATGATTCAAGCAGGTTTTCGCTATAAAAATGAAGTTAAGGGGGGTGGGTGGTGTTATACTTTTAAAGCTGAAAACCTCCCCATCTGTCAGCCTGGTGCTATCATCCCAAAACGAAGTGTCAAGAAGCGCTTGAACAGCCCGTTTTGTACAAAGCATCCAGAACAACCTGAATGCGAGCCTTAAGTCTTGCTTGTAATGACCGACAATCCGCCATCCTTGCCTTCACTTGGAATGGCGGGATTGTTTTCTCAATCCATCATCTCAATATTGTTCACCGTTGTTTTAAACAGCGGTGACAGAAAATATCAACAAGCTTCCGAGCTGTTTTATCGTAAATAAATCCATTGAAAGAGGGGAAAAATGAAGAAA
>NZ_JBHIOO010000057.1:0-2888 GCF_042195585.1 Bartonella sp. AS69XJJH
AACGTAAACCTTCCCATTGTTTGATAAGCTCTAATCCTTCTTTCGATATCTTTCTCATCTGACGCTCCATAAAAAAAAGCCCCACAAAAGTGGGGCTGGATAAAATGATGTTCTAATCAATCTCGCGTTAATTATAATAAAGTGGCTCGCTACATCCACGGGCGCCTATTTTTTCATCTTCTACATAACGAGAATGCGCAAAATTCCGCGCAAATTCACCATTACTAGCATCACCGGACCAATCGCCTCCTCCCAACATAACATTTACGTCTACACGTAAACTGCTTCCTTGTTCCCCTGTATGCCATTTCGTCACGGGATAACAACCAGACAAAAATTGCCACACATAACCGCAACCATCCTCACAACCGATATACGAAATCATACGACGATTTTCTGTATCAACGTGTCCTCCAGACGTTTTGGGAGAAGGCGCTTGATTGCCTATAATACTGGTTCCCGAATTGATTCCATACATGCAAGACGCGAACTCATCACTCGTCAAAAATCTCTTATTAACAGACGAAAAATCCACGTGATGGTCAGAATAGCTACGATTGGTTGTAATCGGAACACCATAGGCAGACTTCGTATTTTCATCTGTCCCTGATTGAAGATAAATATCAACCCAAATATTCTTCCACGGATCGTAAACCATTCCCTCTGGGTCACTACGTGGACGGTGATTTAAACACCAAACAGAATCAGGGAGAATATCCCCCGCTTGATAACCCGATAACGGATGATCTTCAATCTCACCAACATCTGCACAAAGCGTATGAAATCCACCAATCTTTTTAGAGGTATCCTCTGTATAACCATCAGGAACCGTCGGATTGTCCGAAATATTAAAGTTGATCTCATTATTATTAGTGAGGGTTGGTATAAGATAAATATAATAATCCTTGCCTGCTTTAAGAGGTTGTGTAATAAGAAAACCAATATCATTTGTAAGACGGTGCAAGGTGTACCTATTCCCATGCTCTCCACCATGATAACAGCGAAAAAATGCGCCGCTGTTGATTATAAGACCTTTTCTATTGTTCGAATCGGCTTCCAGAATTCTGTGAGGCTGATCAAAACGCACATTCTCTAAAAAATAAGTAGAAAGAGAATTTACACTACCTTCAAGAGAAGAAAGACTGTCACTGTTCCTCTGTGCCTTCTCTTGAACTTCTGTCAATGCACTCTTCGCTTCTTCCGCTAACACTTTTGCCTCAGAGGCGGCTGTATTCGCAGAATTTGTCGTTGCTGTCACCGTGTCTAATGAACTCTTGACCTCTCCAAGCCCTTGCTTCGTCGTATCAGCTTCTTCTTTTGCTTGCTCCGCAATATTCTTCGCTTCTTCCGCTGTCGAGTGGGCTCTATCGGCTACTTCCTTGGCTTTTTCGGCTTCGCTCTTAGCTTGATAGGCTTGTGAATCTGCCGACTCTGCTTTTTTCTTGGCTTCGTCTGAGTACATCCGCGCTAAACTTGCTATAGTTTTAGCACTATCTGCTGTTTCATTCGCGTCGTAAGCTTTACTCCACGCTTCATTCGCTGTGCTTTTTGCATTTTCCGCCTCACTACGCGCTTGCTCCGCATCATGCTTGGCATAACCAGCTGTCTGTTTGGCTTCCTTGGCTATTTTTTCGGCTTCATCCGCTACTGTCTCTACCTCTGCTGCCTTCTTCTGGGCGCTTTCAGAAACATTTTTTGCCTCTTCTGCTATCAACTTCGTACGGCTTGCCTCTTGTTGGGCTTCTTCTGATAAACTTTTTGCACTCAAGGCGGTTTGGCTTGCCTGATCACTCGTGGATTTTGCTTCATTGGCTATTGTTTCTAAGCCTTCTGCTTTAGATTTTGCATCGCTAGCCTCTCTTAGTGCTTGATCTACTTTCTCTGTTACACTCTCTACTGCACTTTTCGCCGCTTCTGCCAAACCCTTCGCTTCTGAAGCTGTTTGCGAGGCTTGTTCCACTCCTGTTTGCGCCGATTCGGCAACTATCTTAACAGTTGCAACAGATGCCTTGACTTCAGCACAAACATTCTTGGATTGTTCTGAAAGAGCTTTTGCCTCTTCTGCAATATCCTTCGCATCAGCGGCTGTCTGTTTGGCTCCATCCGCCTTAAGACTTGCTTGTGTTGCTACCGTCTTAACTTCATGACTCGTCGCTACCGCGGTCGCTGCTACTTGGGTTGTCTCTGTTGCTGTTTGGGAAGCATCTCTCGCTGTTTGTTCTGCACGTTCAGCAATGGACTTCGATTCATCGGCTAATCTCTTTGCTTCTGTCGAGACATGGACAGCATTCTCACTTGCCTGCTTGACCTCTGCAAAACTTTGCAATGCCGTAGCCAATGAACCTTTCGTACCACTTATTTCCCCTGTAGCTCTATCGACTCCTGCCTTCGCCTCTTCTGCCATTTGCTTCGCGGCATCAGATGCACTCTTGGCTTCTTCGGCTAAGCCCTTGGCTGTATCCGCTGTATCTTTTGCAAGATTAGCGGTTGTCGTTACTGCTGTAACTGCTTCACCCGTTTTCGTCACCTCTGTAAGCGCTTGATCAGAAACTCTTTTCGTTTCCTCTGCAACCTGTTGCGCACTATTTGCACGCGCCATGGCTTTTTCTGCTTCTTGTCTTGCATTAAC
Organism: Bartonella sp. AS69XJJH; assembly: GCF_042195585.1. NCBI lineage: Bacteria > Pseudomonadati > Pseudomonadota > Alphaproteobacteria > Hyphomicrobiales > Bartonellaceae > Bartonella > Bartonella sp. AS69XJJH. The sequence continues at coordinate 2,630 of NZ_JBHIOO010000057.1, forward strand.
AACCTGCTCTAACGGCGCAAAGGTTTCATACGAATACAACGATGCCGTCCCTAAAATCTTCGGAACAACAACGCTATCTTGCGAAGTCCCTTCTCTGATTTCCTCTTTCGTGGCTATTGGTATCAGATACTCATGACTATGATCGGGGATTTTCATCTGCTTTATTCCTCCATTAAACCTAAAATGAACACTCTTTCAAATCTTCAAACTCTTCTCTTAAGGTCTCTAAGCGCTTCTCTAAATCTTTTAACGACCCATC
>NZ_JBHIOO010000058.1:0-1416 GCF_042195585.1 Bartonella sp. AS69XJJH
AATGAACACTCTTTCAAATCTTCAAACTCTTCTCTTAAGGTCTCTAAGCGCTTCTCTAAATCTTTTAACGACCCATCAAGATCGGCTTTCAAAGCGGCTTTCAGTAAATCAAAAACGCCATTAAGCGGCGCATGCACAAAATGATCCCCCGAATACAAAACGACCCGTACTTGAGACGGGTCGCTAATCTCTGATATCGCAAACGGTTTTAATGACATTTCATTTCCTCATGTCTTGATCCCATAAATTACACTCACATTAACGGGGCGCGTTTCAACACCACCAACCCTCTCTGCCATGAGGTGATGTTCATGATGCGCTCTGTCATTCAGCCCTTCTGTTATAGGCGTGGAATAATATAAAAAATTAGCAAACGGGCTCCTGATAAACCACGGTAAGCGAGGCGGCTTATCTTTTTCTGTAAACCAAAAGGGAACTTCTGAAGTGCCCGCTATTTGGTCAAATTCTTGATTACACTTGTCCAAAGCATCACCACTCAACCCTACACACTCTTCGTCTATAGCTCTCTTTCGCCTTTGCAAAGAAACATCACGTTTTTTACGAGAAGAAAGACCTTCTGATGATGCTGGACCTATAAAATGTTCATGCGCTTTTAAAGAACAGCCTTGCTGACTTGCAAAAGAACGCCAAGGGTCTAGATTGCGTTCATAATCGAGGCCCCGTAAAAACATTCCCCTAAAATCGGGAACATTAAACGTCTCAACGCCATCTCCTTCTCCCCACGTCGTTCCTATGACACAAAATAAATCCCAATAAACATACCGTGAATAAGAACGCCCATCACATGGCAACCAACCATCCGGCAGGCGTTCCATTGCAAACGGTCCTATCAGACCAGAGGGTAAGCGTTTTAAGGAAGAAACTTTGCCCCTTGTCGGATTGAGAACTTGCCAACCCGTAAGTTCTTCATCATACACAAGCGTATAAAGACAACCATCTTGTATCTCTCCTCCCGATAAGGCTAATAAACCGGTTTCTGTCGCCTTATAAACGGGCTTACCAACTAAATTATTTAAAGCAATTGTTGTCGCCCCTACATTTTTGCCCTTCGCTTTAAAACAAACCGATATGCCATTCTTATACTCTAAAAATGCCGATTGGCTTAGAAGCCTTATCACACTCGTCTTTTGGTTATTATCAACCGTTACAATGCCTTCAAGCACGCCGCCCGTATCCGATAAATACTCACTTATCCTTTGCATCATCACACGGGCGCTATTATTGACCGTGTTAGGGTGCTGTCCCTCTGACCAATTAATCAAAGCATCAGCACCACCATTCTCAGATGCCGTTAAAGACCAATCATAAATCGTCGACATATGAACCTCACGTCTTGATTCCAAACACAACACTCATATTAATCGGACGCGTCTCACTTGCACCTGAACTTGCCAA
>NZ_JBHIOO010000058.1:1516-2815 GCF_042195585.1 Bartonella sp. AS69XJJH
TCTCTTCCTCATCTTCATCATTCAAAATCGTAAAGGATTGACCTCCATGATCATGCTTTCTCATAGCGTCATTTTGTAAAGTGCCAAGATAACGAAAGCGGTCTATCTCGCGGTCATCATCAACACCTCGTAAAAAAACACCACGCAAATCGGGAACGTTAAACTTTGTCCAACTATCAACTCCACCCCATCTGATCCCTATCGCTTCATAAAGAGCAGGATAATCACTGCGCAAATAAGCTTTCCCATCACAGAGTAACCAGCCCTCTGGCAAAACTTGCATCCCAAAAATCCCTATCGTCCCCGTAGGATAAATGGGAATAACCGGTTCTTGTGATAAAGAAAGAGGCGTAGGATTTAAAACTTGCCAAGCATGATCCCTATAAATCAAGCTATAAATGCACCCCCTTTGAAGTTCACCTCCAGATAATGCACGAATGCCTAATTCCGTCGCCTTATAAACGGGCATACCGACTAAATCATTCAAGGCAATTGCGGTTTTCCCTACATTCTTATCCTTTGCTTTAAAACAAACGGATATCCCATTCTTATACTCTAAAAAATGCGATTTACTTTGAAGTCTTATCAACGTCGTCTGCTGTTCATTATCAACCGTAAAGCTACTTTCAATCACACCACTCGTATCGGATAAATATTCACGCACACGCTGCATCATCACACGGGCGCTATTATTCACGCTGCTAGGACGTTGTCCTTTTGACCAATCAATCAAATCATCACAATAGGCATTCAAGGAGGCATTTAAAGACCAATCATAAATCGTCGACATCTTAAACCTCATGTCTTAATCGCAAACAGAACACTCACATTAACTGGACGCGTCTCGCCCTCACCAGTGCTCTCCAAAACAACCTCTTGGCTTTCATCAAAAGTATAAGGACTTGCAACGTGACTCCTTAAATTCTCACGCTCTATACCCATAAAATTCGCGAGAGAGCTCCCCCCAAACAAGCCTAGACGATAGCCTAATACATCCGTCGTATTCCCATCCCAAAAGTTTTCGTTGCTGGTAAAATGAGACATCGATAGGCTCTGTCCTTGATGTTGGTGAGACTCGATTAAATCTGTTTGCACACTTGCAAAAGAACGCCCCTCATCAATATTGCGCCCTCCATCAAGCCCCCGTAAAAACATCCCTCGAAAATCTGGAACATTAAACGTCGTAACGCCATCCCCCTCTCCCCAAACCGTTCCTATCGTCTCAAATAAATCACGATAATCACGACGCAAATAAGCCTTCCCATCGCAAATTAACCAATCCTTTGGAATCCCGCGCAT
>NZ_JBHIOO010000059.1:0-2804 GCF_042195585.1 Bartonella sp. AS69XJJH
GCGTTTCTACTGTTTGATAATTGGAGGAAACATAAGCCCCTTTTGCCCATAAGCCTGTTTCTGCCGCACGCCGGTGTACTAGACCTTGCAAACGCTTACCGCCTGCTTTGGTCCATTTCTGTAGTTCTGCAGGGACAGCTTCATATTCACCTTGATTGAGCTTTTTTAACAGTGTCGAGTTACAAAAGGCTGTTGTTCCTACATTATAGCAAAAAGATACTAACGCTGCGAATTGTTCATTCGTTAATGAAACTGTAACAGCGCGTTCAACAGCATTTTCAAATTGTCTTAAATCTTGGCAAAGAAGTTTTTCTGCTTGCTTTTCAGTGATTGTCATGCCTTCGTAAATAAAAGGTTTTCCAGCACTGTTTGTATGTCCATAACCTATTGTCCATACCCCAATGGCATCTTTATAGGCGTTCAAACGCAAACCTTCCCATTGTTTGATAAGAGCTAGCCCTTCTGATGATATTTTTCGCATATGATTCTCCATAAAAAAAGCCCCACACAAGGTGGGGATGAGTGAATATTAAAAATTGCAATTATTGCCTTTTATTAAAAATCTCGTTTCATGTAACTTTTTTCTGTGTTATACGTTACATGAAACATAATGGAGATTTTATTATGGGTACAATGCACGTTAATGAACGGGTTCAAAAACATCGCAATGCGCAAAGAAAAGCAGGTTTGCGCTTAATGCAAATTTGGGTACCAGATACACGCCAGCCAAATTTTGCAGAAGAGTGTCGTCGCCAATGTCGCTTAGTAGCAAAAATGGATAAAGCTGATACATCTATACAATTGTTTATGGATCAATCTTTAATGGATGCTGATGGTTGGACAGACTGATGCGCGGATTTCTCGTAACAATAGCGATACAAGGTGATTTTGATAAACCAAGACCCGCATTGGTCATTCAAGCTAATCAATTTAGTGAACATACCAGCATGACGGTTTTACCAATTACAAGTACACTTGTTGATGCACCATTACTCCGCATTACGATTCAGCCAAACGCTAAAAATGGTTTGCAAAAGCCTTCGCAAGTAATGATTGATAAGATTATGACGGTAAGATGTGACAAAATGAGTTCCATTTTTGGCTCTCTTCAAGCAAAGGAAATGCTAGAGATTGAACGTTGTTTGGCTGTATTTTTAGGAATAGTAAAATAAAAATTGGATTTTTTCCTTCGGAAAGATAGCTTGGTTAAGCTTCATGTTACTTATTCATTGGAATAAAAGAAGATTTTTTCTCAACTTTTAATTTCTCTCCTGACAAGTATTTGTTTATAAACGAATATACATAATGTTTGAGATACATCACTAACCTTACCTCTGATGGCAAAGACTTGATAGCTAATTGGCTGCGAAAGCTCCGTGATATGCAGGCTAAAACTGCAATTATTCGCTGCTTTAATCGTTTAGAACAAGGGAACTTTGGCGATTTCAAGCCGATTCGTGATGGTATTCATGAACTGCGTATTAATATTTGTCCTAGCTACCGAGTTTATTATGCTCAATCTGGAAAGACCGTATTGTTGCTATTATGCGGTGGCAGCAAAAAAAAACACAAGAGACCAATATCACTCGTGCATGTGCTTGCTGGCGTGATTGGCAAAACCGTGAAGATTAAAGGAGTGCAAAAATGAAAGACCGTAACCATGATGATGCAATGGCAGAAATATTCCGTGATGACCCTGAGTTGGCAGCAGCTACCCTTGATACAATCCTAGCAGATGGTGATCAGGGTGAGCTGCTTGTAACTCTACGCCAAATGGCCAAAGCTTATGGTGGTGTTCAAGCTGTAGCTAAAGCAGCCAACTTGAACCTAACACAACTTTACCGTACACTTTCAGAAAAAAGCAATCCAGAGTTTCGCAGCTTGAATGCTTTACTGCGTACCATGGAGTTTCGTTTGGCAGTACAGCCTTTTGAACGACCAGTTCCACACGTGTAACTTTAGTGTATTAAACACTCCCCACCTTTAACGATAGGGAGGGGAGTTGTGTTTTTAACTTAAGCAACCTTTTTAATGGGGTTCTTCAAAGTAGGAGCATAAGCTTGCAATAACGGATTCATGCTATGTGGTAGTTCTGAATCTCCAAAATCTGTAAGAACTGCTAGAACCTTTATATTATTTGGCACCTCATCTTGAAGTTTTACAATCAAAGCTTTTTCGATTATACTCATAGTGTCAACCAGAGCAGTACAATCTTTGTTGCTCATATTTTCATGTCTAGAAAATTGAGACAACGTTATCCATAAATCGCATAAAAAGTTAGTATCTACCTTCATTGCGCACCTCCATGGATTTGCTCTCTCAAACATGCCAATCCTCTGGATGTAATTTTTGTTGAAGGCAGCACCTTTTCTGTTCCATCTGGTCTTTGAATGGTAATAGCAGGGCAATCCATAAAGCCTTTCTTTATTTTATCTTGATAGGGTAACAGAGGCGCCCCTGGAGCACGCCGATATACCCAGTCATGTTTGCGCAAGTAATCTGTTAAATCTTTTGGTCGTACCTCTAACATCTTTGCTGCTTCTATCAGATCAAACAAACCATCAGAACGTTTTAAACCATCCAAAGCTTTTGCTTTTGGTGCTAATTCTGCAATAACATGATCTTTTTACTCTATTTGGCTTTGTAAGTGATTCAAGACGCCAAGCAATGCTTCGGGTTTGGAGTAGTCTATTTGTGGTGTTCCTACTTGTTTCAAAAGCCGTTCATATTTTATAAAGTATTGACGTGCTTCATGTCCTTTGTCATTACGTTCTATCATGGAAAGGTGTTTAGCCATGTCTCAT
>NZ_JBHIOO010000060.1:0-2749 GCF_042195585.1 Bartonella sp. AS69XJJH
TTGGGAGTTCAGTGACGAAAGCCTACATGCGAACGGATTTTTTAGAACAGCGACATGTTCTCTTGGAACAGTGGGCTGCATTTATATCAGGAGAGGCTTGATAATATGTCTATTGTCGAGTCAGGTATCTAAGAAACACTTAAGTGATTAGCGGATAGATTACGGTATAATCTCTCTTTTCCTGCCTCAAAAGTGGAGAGGGAGAAATCATTTTATTGGCAAATTCATCTTATCGAAAAATAATCGATGTCTTTTCTTGGCATTATCTACAAGCTTGTCAAATGAAATCACTTCTATATAAGCTTTATAATTCTCGTTATATCCAAAATACCCCATGTTATCACCTGTTATTCTTAAATTCGAGTTTTTGCAACATTTCCTTATACTATCAGTTAAATCACAGATAATATAACAATAACCAGGTATATCAAGAGAGTCTTTTATAGGACGACCATCGAATGTTTTTACTTTACCTTTTCTAATTTCGTCTAGATAATCAAACACTTGTTTAATAGGATCTGTTTTATCTCCCGATTGTGCATCATCTCTCATTGGGCGTTTAATTTCTATTATAAAAAGAGATGCCAATTTCATAGGCTCTTCGTCTGATATTAAAATAGGATTGTCGTATATAGGGGGGTCGTATACATTTAAGGCACATATATCAGGTCTTTTATCTTCTGTAGAACCTGTAATAGGCATTGCTTTCAATGAGATGTCAGAAGCTAAATAATCATGAAAAACTAACTTTTCATCTATTAACCATAAATTACAATTATCCATAGAAATGTCATTGGAATCACACTTCATTGGCATTATGAGTTTGTGAATAACATTTTCTTTAGCGTAGCCTTTATCGCTTTTCTTTAAAGCTTTTTCTAGAAGATCTAAGATAACTTTTCTGTGGCATAAGTAACCTATTAGATCAGAGCGATTAAGATCATTTACAGTTTCTACATATGCGCTAACTTTATTTAAGTATTCTTCATAATTTGCGTTTTGTTCAGCTTGCAAAATATCATGACCTTCTTTTAAAGCCTTTTCTTCTAATTTAGTAAGATGTTTATGAAGGAGAAGCTCTAAGCTTTGGTCAGAGCTTGAGGGAGAAGCTATGTAGTCATTTTCAGTTAAATGTTTTAGAACTGTACGGTAACGTGGTGCTTTTTCAGCTACGAATTTTTCAATTATTTTCTTACTGTTTTGAATGTTTTGCTTTAATTCTTTATCTAAGTATTTTTGAATACTAGGGACTACAGCTTTCCGTATTTTATCAAATGATATCTCTACCTTCTCTAGTAATCCTTCAGTATTTTCTTGAATATCAAAGCCTATTCTTTCAGCACGTACTCTTTCATCCAAAAAAGGAGAGCTTACGTAGCAAGAGTAGATAAATTCACCTATATCATCTTGCAGTTTTGCATGCATACCAGGAACGTTATGAGATAATACTTCTTTTGTGATAACTCTGTTGGCTGCACAAAAACATAAAGCCTGATTTTCTAAAGGTAAGGACCTAAATTTAATATGCATAATAGAAAAGTTATACTCTCCTATTTTTATTTCTTCATTAAAAACGGCCCCATGCATGCATTGTTCATATAGATCATTTAATAATATCTTTTCTGTGTCATCTTCAATAGTTATGAAAGGGCAACCACCAGTTCTTGCAAAATACCAGAGACAATGTTCTAAGAGTGCTTTTGCGATAGATTGTAGTTTTTTAGGAATATGATTTTTATATTTTTGTTTTAGACCTGTTAACTCAACAATAGTTTCTCTCTTTGTACAATTATCTTGAAATTCGTGTAATGCTTTTATACCTTCAACAGCGTCGAATGAGAATTCACACCCTTTTAATCCTCTATCTGTTTCATAAATACTCCTGATTTTTATATTATCAAAAGCTTTAAGCCATAAAAGTCGTCCTATACCATGGCAACCTTTTTCTATTTTATGATCTGAGTCTAAAGTTTCAAATGATTTAAAATTATGATCATTAAAGCCTGTACCATTATCGATTACTTTAAAACCTATAATTTGTGTTTTGTTTCGTTTTTCAGTATCTTTTTCAAGTGGTAGTGAAGCTTGCTTCGATCTTATGACTGAAACTATAATGTAGCGTGAGGAAAAATCATTTCCTATTTCTTCAATGGAATGAATAGAATTTACAACTGCTTCAAAAAGAGGCAGTAAAGCATGATTTTCTGGTAAAGATGTATTTCTTACGCGTCCACTTAAATTTGTTTTCATTATCCACCCTATCTATAAAAGACAAGCAATTATGTCGTTTTACAGAGATTTGACTTTCTCTTCATCCTTAAAGGATTAAAATTTTGAAGCTGTTCATATCAAATATAGTTTATTAGAAGCTTTAAATTTATGAAACAATTAATTCAAAGATTAATTCTTTGAAATCCACTATTTTAAATGTGTAAAGCTATTATTGATAGTCTCCATGAGACGAGCAAAATTAAGAATTCATTTTCTAAAGGATTTCGCGCGTCTCAGAGTATGTTTAGAGTCGGATATTTGGTTTTTGTGTAAAAATACTTACAAACACATCCATAATACGTGAAAAATCAAGCGCTAATAAGAGTATAATGAGTACAATCCATGTCGTATAACGCGACATCACTTTTACACTTTTGTAGGTCATGATGATTTCTTGAAGTATTTCTTTTTCTGCTTCTGTAAGCTCTATATCGTCTTGTGTTTTTTTTCTAGCCATGTTTCCACCCACACACGCGTT
>NZ_JBHIOO010000061.1:0-2685 GCF_042195585.1 Bartonella sp. AS69XJJH
GGTGCAATCCATTTTCCATTTTCATAGCCAGCACCTCCACCAAAATAGGTCGAAACTGTTTGATTCATTGAATAAAGCTGATTACCCGTGACAGCATCCGTTGATTTAGCGGTAATCTCACCATTGGCAAGAAACGTAATTCTACTGTTTTCCTGTGTCCTTACAGCCCTGCCTTTTTCTTCTTTGCTCTTTTCATGACGTGCTACAAAGGCATTGGCTTCATTACTCCAATTCAAAGAATCCTGCGCTACTCCTTCAGAAACTTCCTTAATACGCTGATTCACATTTTTGATATTTGTATCAAGACCCGCAAATGCACTACCAACATCATTAAAGCTCGTCTTTCCCACTTTACCATCTGCAGAAATATTAGAGATCTCGTAAGTCGGAGCTGTCCAAGCCCCACCTTCATAGCTAGAGTTACCGCCTAAATAAGCTGCAACAGTCTTATTGGTTGAAAAAAGCTGAGAACCATTAACCGCATCACTTGAATCTTTAGTTATATCCCCAGTTGCAAGAGACGTAATCTTGCTGTTCTCTTTCTTGTCCCCATGCGTCGCTACAAAGGCGTTACTCTCATTACTCCATGATAAAGAATCCTGCGCTACTCCTTCTGAGACTTCCTTAATGCGATCGTTAACAGTCTTGATATTCGTATCAAGTCCTTTAAAGGCTTTTTCTACACCTTCATACGGTTTATCTGTTACCTTCCCGTCTTTAGAAACTGTCGATAAGACATACTTTGGTCCTTTAAAGTTTTTGCCATCAAAGGATGCATCGCCACCTAAAATCTTTGAGAAATCATCTGCGATGATATGAAGCTGTCCACCTGTGACCGCATCACGTGAATCCTTAGAAATATTACCATCAGCAACATTATGAAGTGCCACAGCAGCAGACTTTGCACCTTTTCCTAAAGTCACGCTCGTGTAATTAATGCTGCCATTTTCGTCATCTTTTTTATCGTAATGAACAACAGCTGATTCATCAGACTGAAGATTATTAGAAAGATCTTTCAAGCTTTCTTCGAGTTGTTTTTTGTTAACCGCTTCATTGTCATTCTCTGCCTTCTTCACACCAGAAAGAATTCGATCCTCGCCACTCTTATTGGCGATATTGATCGTAGCACCATCTGTCTCCGAACCAACCTTGATAACCTTAGTAGCTATATCCTGTTTAACAAGGTTATCACCTACTACTTTATTAATCTCTTTGTTAATATTCGTGAAAGAAGTACCAACATCAGCTAAAGCTTCAGCAACATTATCATACTTCTTCTCTTCAACTGTAAGACCATCATCTTTAACAGTTTTAACCGTGAATTTTGGAGCATTCCATTCACCTGCGTCGTTATATCCAGCACCTCCACCGAAATACGTCGCAATCGTCTTATTCATGGAATAAAGCTGAGAGCCATTGACTGCATCCGTGGAATCCTTAGAAATAGCTCCATCTAAAAGAAACGTAATTCTACTGTTTTCCTGTGTCCTTACAGCCATGCCTTTTTCTTCTTTGCTCTTTTCATGACGTGCTACAAAGGCCTGCGCATCATCATTCCACAACAAAGAATCCTGCGCTACTCCTTCAGAAACTTCTTTAATCCGCGCATTCACATTCTTGATATTGATATCAAGACCTGAAAAAGCGGTTCCAACACCTTGAAAGGAACTATCTGTTACACTTCCATCTTTGGCAATGTAAGATAATTTATACGTTGGCTGTGTAAGAGCTCCATCTTTAAACGATGCTTCTCCACCTAAAAACTTAGCTACATCTTCACCGATTTTATTAATCTGTCCACCCGTAACCGCATCGCTCGAACCCGCCACTAGAGAACCATCAGCCAGCGACGTGATCTTGTTGTTTGTCTTTTCACCTTCTTTTCCATGCAAGGCTACAAAAGCATTACTCTCATTACTCCATGATAAAGAATCTTGTGCAACTCCTTCTGAGACTTTCTTAATGCGAGCGTTCACATTCTTGATATTATCATCAAGTCCCTCAAAGGCAGAACCAACATTGGTATGTGATTTATCTTTTACCTTACCATCTTTATCAATACTGGATAAGTTATAGTTTGGAACTTGCCATTCGCCTTTCTCATTATAACCAGCACCACCACCAAAATAGCCAGCAAACTGTTTTTGAAGATCATAAATCTGTCCACCAGTTACTGCATCACTCGAGCCTGATACTATAGAGCCAGTTGCAAGAGACGTAATCTTGCTGTTTGTCTTCTCACCTTCTTTTTCCCCATGCAAAGCTACAAAGGCGTTACTCTTATTATTCCACAACAAAGCATCGCCTTGGACTGCTTGCGTAATATTCGTTAGTTTTTCAGTAAAATTTTTGACCTCATTCGTTAGATGAGTATTCACATTCTTGACACTCATATCAAGATCAGAAAAGGCTGAACCAACATCATTATGTGATTTAGTCGTTACCGTACCATCGTCAGTAATATTAGAGATGTTATAAGTCGGAGCTGTAAAAGAACCATCTTTAAATGCCGCAGAACCACCAAAATAGCTAGCAACCGTCTGATTGCCTGAATAAAGCTGATTGCCAGTGACAGCATCCGTTGATTTTGCGCTAATCTCACCATTTGCTAGAAACGTAATTCTACTGTTTTCTTGTGTCCTTACAGCCCTGCCTTTTTCTTCTTTGCTCTTTTCATGACGCGCT
>NZ_JBHIOO010000062.1:0-2634 GCF_042195585.1 Bartonella sp. AS69XJJH
AATTATAAATCACTGAATCTACAGTGTGAATCCCATTTTTATTTTATTTAACAGCTTGTGTTTTGATACGTTTTGTGTAATAAAGAGACGTTCGTATACTTTTGAATAAGAATACAACAGTCATGCATTGCAAAACAGAAGCCGTGTCAAGATAATTGGCACGGCTTTAATGCATTTAGCTTCAAATGGAATAGAGAAAACCAACCCCTATCATAAAAGAAAGCCCCGTTACGTAAATACATAACAAGGCTTTCACAATTTCTCAAGTTTCACATAGGATATAGCACATTATGTATTAAGTTACAAGCATTAATATACAAAAACCGTGTCAAAATTAACTGACACGGCTTTGTTTTATAGCGATTTTTAAAGAGTATTCTCAACCTAAAGAACGGCGAAAATGCAACGCTAGAATAACGCTGCGGGTCAAGAATAGCATGATGTATTTTAAGATGCAATTTGAAAAAATATACTTGCATTTATACACAAAATATGTGATTTTTTATTTGGTTTTTTTATAACTAAGTCTCCTGATCTATAATTAGTTGTGGAATATAAAAGCCGTATCAATTCATTTTGATACGGTTTTTATGTATCAAAGCTTGTGTTTTGATACGTTTTGTGCAATAAATAGACGTTCTCTTATATTTCGGTTGGTTATTTTAATCGTTTATTGGGGTCGCTAGTTGTTTTGATCATGAAAGCCGTATCAATTCATTTTGATGCGGCTTTTTTGTATTAAGGCTTGCGTTTTTACACGTTTTGTGTGATATGTGTTTAGTGTGAAATGTATATACCTCCTGTGAATATAAAAGCCGCGTTCATAAGGACACGGCTTTTTTTTATTCTATCTTTTAGACGCCACAGCCGCTTTAATCAATTCCTCTACAGTCTTTATCTATCTACAAAAGGATATTAAACCTGTAGAAATCTCTTTTCTTCCTGTAACCCATGCCCCCAAAATAAGTTGCGTATCTCCAAAAACACGCGCCCTGCCACCAATAATTGCATTCCCATAAGCACGTACATTACCATGAACCTTTGCAAACCCATTAACACACGCCTCATCACAAATTATTGCATTTTCAAAAACCTTCGCATGCCCCCAAACCATAGCAGCATTATAAACCTTGGCATCGTCCCCAACCCAGCAATTACCCTGGTGAGAAAGGTTGTATTCACTTTCAATAAAGCCCCCTAAATCTCCTTTTTTAACACCTCCAAAACTTCTTAAAGCTCTAATGCGATAAAGTGTTCTAACTCTACCATAGAGATGGTCTTTAACTTCTGTAGTTTCATTAGTAAGTTCATATTTTTTGGATACATTTTTAGTGGTCATAGGTAGCTCCCTAATCTAACATTTGAATAAATTTTTAAATGAAATGGTTATAAGGAGGCGCCCCCCGCGCCGCTGCTTTTTTACGCTGCTTTTACGATAGCATTTGTTAAAACGCGCTTGGCTTCTGTCGTAACCAATTTGTAATGATCAAGCTCTTTTTGTAGATCATTTACATACGATAAACGCGCAGCAATCATTCCCAAAACTTTACCAATTCCCTCAGGAGCTTTTAAACTTTCATAAGAAAATAAATCATTATCTCTAGAGAATAAATCATGATTTTTTGATTGGCTTTTTAATTCATAAAAAGCTTTAACAAGCGCCTTTTTAAATGCACGCACCGTATTATTATTGCGCATATATGTCATCAGTAGAGTTGCTTGTGATTCATTAAGGATTGCGATTTCTCTTTTTTGACATCCGCCATTTGTTTTAAAGGGTACGATCTCAAATCCAACCCTTCCAAACTCTTCAAAATCTTTAATATTTTTACGTAGCAATCTAATAACAGTAGCATGGCTATTACCCACACCCTCTGCAATTTTCAAAGAAGTTGTGACAGCAATACCAGCATTGTTGATTGTTACTAAATTGTTCATAGGGAACTCCTACATGTTTAAAGTTTCTATTGACACTCTAAAAGAGTGCCGGGCGCTAGAAACACGGCATGTAGTCCGTCGTCACGCCTTTCCCATAAGGGTATTGTATAGCGTAACCACACCCGACAAAATCGTTATATGCCAATAATAGCATAAAAATAAAGCCAAATTTTGAAGCAGGAAAAGATTGTTTCGTAATCTATTCGCTACATGTTTAGTGTTTCTAGCACTTAATGATTCGTTTAACAGAATGACCTTTTAAAGTCAATACGTATTTTTTATTTTTTTCACTTTTTTTCATTTTGATATTTACCTAATTGAATATCAAGTGCTTTTAAATGTTACTTTTGGTTTTTAGTATAAAAATGTAGTGCGTAAATGGACATGTTTATTAAACTGCGTGTATGCAACATGAGAAAGAATGAATAAACTAAAAAAAAGTACCAAAAAACGATATCTAAATACCAAAATACACTATAACTATTTGGAAAAATTAAAACGACAAGTGCTAAACTTATTAGCTTTAAAAGTCTGTGCATATACTGTTGTAAATCACGTGTTAATATCTTCCAACCTGTTGTATCATCATCTTTATATTTTGGATTGTTCTGCAACTCAAAAGGAATATGAGAATTGCATAAAATTACAAAAATATTTGTTATTATTATCAAACCAAAAGATGCAAATATCAAAATA
>NZ_JBHIOO010000063.1:0-2599 GCF_042195585.1 Bartonella sp. AS69XJJH
GCCCCCGTTGAGAAGCGGTTTCGCTTTTCAGACAATGAGGCAATTAAGCGTGTTGAGATCAACTGGTCAGACAATCCTAAGTTTCCCAAGATCTTGAATGAAGCGCGGCTTGATGATTTGAGATCCCGCCCCGAGACCTATAAGCATATTTGGGAAGGGGCTTATCTTACAGCGGTTCAAGGTGCTTATTATCAAAAGGAAATGTTGGCAGCCGAGCAAGAGGGGCGGATAGGGCGTGTTGCTCGTGACCCTTTAATGCAAATACGCGCCTTTTGGGATATTGGGGGCACGGGTGCTAAGGCAGATGCAACAGCGATATGGATAGCACAGTTTGTGGGGCGAGAAATTAGAGTGCTTAATTATTACGAAGCACAGGGACAACCGCTATCAGAGCATGTAGGCTGGTTGCGTCAAAACGGTTATGAGAAGGCGTTGATGGTGTTACCCCATGATGGTGCGACCAGAGACCGTGTGCATAATGTGAGTTTTGAGAGTGCTTTAAATGATGCGGGTTTTGAAACGCAAGTTGTTCCTAATCAAGGGGCAGGGGCGGTTAAGATGCGTATAGAGGCGGTGCGACGTATTTTGCCGTCTGTTTGGTTCAATGAAAAAACGACGGTAGCAGGGCGTAAGGCGCTGAATTGGTATCACGAAAAATGGGATGAGAAGCGTAATATTGGCTTGGGAGCAGAGCATGATTGGTCCAGTCATGGAGCAGATGCCTTTGGATTGATGTGCGTGGCTTATGAAGAACCTCCGACGATACAAAAGCGACCAGCTTATAGTGGCAGAACGGAATATGAGAGTACCTCATGGATGGCAGAATGATGTATGATGAAGAGCATTTAGACAAAGAAATTAACGCATCAGATTTGTCGACAGAAGGCTTATTTCGCAAGCTTGTGAGTTGGTACAAAGAAGATGTGGAGCATGTGAATAAATGGCGTGAACATGCACGGGAGGATTTCCAATTTTACAATGGCGACCAGTGGAATGAAGCAGATTTAGCCGCGTTAAAAGAGCAACGCCGCCCCGTTATGACCTTTAATCGCATTGCACCACTTGTGAATGCTGTTGTGGGTTCAGAACGCAACAATAAGCGCGAAGTGCAATTTATTTCCCGTCAAGTAGGGAAGGCATTGCCTAGTGAATTGCTTACGGGAGCAGCAGAATGGTTTCGCGACATGGCACATGCTGAATACGCGGATAGTGATGCTTTCCAAGACGCTGTCATTTGTGGCATGGGGTGGACCGATACACGGCTTGATTATGAGAACAGCCTTGATGGTGAACCGGTCATTACGCGTTTAGACCCTCTAAAGATGGTTTGGGATAGCGCGGCAGTGCAACCGAATTTAACCGATGCACAACGTTTGTGGTACGTAGACCGCAAGCCTTTGGAAGTAGCCAAGCAGATGTTTCCCAAAGCCCATTGGAGTGAACTGAGTGCCGATTGGGCTCGTGATGGGGTTGCTTATGAGGGCATTCATCATAATGATCTTGAAGCTTATAATGATGAGAAGGGCATTGATGTTGAAAACGGTCGACGGATGATCACTCTTGTTGAATGCCGTTGGTTTGAAAGCGAGAGGTATTACAAAGCGCCCGATTTAAGCACTGGAGAACTTCGTGATTATAGCGAGGAAGAATTTAAGCAGCTACAGTGCATGATGCCGGATATCCAAGGGGCGGCTTTTAATAAAAAGGTTGTTAAGCGCGCTTTTTTAGGGAGAAAATTGCTTGAATCGCCCGATCAACCCATGGTTCCAGCTGGTCAATTGGGTTGGGAGTGTATAACGGGTTATTTTGACAAGATAGAACGGCAATTTTATGGGGTTGTGCGCCCGACAAAAGACCCGCAACGATGGGCAAATAAATATTTCAGTCAAGTGATGTATATCCTCAATAGCCAATCCAAAGGCGGGATAATGGCAGAGAGTGGTGCATTTAAGGATGAGAGAGAAGCAGCAAAAAGTTTAAGCCGGTCAGACAGTATTACATGGGTTAAACCTAACGCATTGGCACTAGGTAAAATACAACCAAAGCCTGTAGCACAGTTTCCACAAGGCTTTTTCCAACTGTTTAATGAAGCTAAGGAAGCAATTAATCAAGTGACGGGTTTATCGCCCGAATTCATTGGTACAAGGGAAGTGACACAAGCGGGTATTTTGGAGGCACAACGACGCCAATCTAGTTTAAATCTACTTGCTTGTCTGTTTGATGGTTTACGTTTGTATCGCAAGCGGCAAGGCAAGATTATTTTGCACTTGATACAGAATTACTTGTCCGATGGTCGTTTGGTACGGATATCTGGTGAAGAGAATGCGCAATATATTCCATTGACGCGTGAAGAAGTAACGAGTGTCGAGTATGATATTGTCGTTGATGATGCGCCAACCAGCCCGAATGAGAAAGAGCGCACCTTCGGTATTATCACACAACTGCTTCCATTGCTTCAAAATGCCATTACGCCGGATATCATGCTTGATCTACTTCGTTATTCTCCATTGCCTGCGTCATTGCTTAATCGTGTCAGTGAGAAGTTCCAACAGCAACAAATGGCACAACAACAGCAGATGGACCCCGAGCAGGAAATGAA
>NZ_JBHIOO010000064.1:0-2362 GCF_042195585.1 Bartonella sp. AS69XJJH
AAAGGCATGTTCGCTGATCCCTTTCTTGATGATCGTTACAGAGATGAAGGCTTTCAACAAACGGGGGCTGTAGGCAATGGCATTTTACAGCTCGCCATTGATCCAACATTCTATACTGCTCCTTTAAAAGCGCCTGTCACGCTTGACTGGACAAATGAAGTAATCATTGCGCAAGAGTTGACAACGGCTTGCGAAAAAATCAACCCCTATCAAAATTTTGCACCCCTGCCTGGTACAGTAACCCTTGAACCCGCGACAGACTTTTGGCATGAACAGCGCACCGATTGGCTCTCTGGTGTCACCAATCAGATCATCATGGGCAGGAACCGTGGGAGAACTATCCGTAACACAGAAGTGCGTGATGATTTGGTGAGTGCAACTCAAGAGCAAATCAATTTTTTAAGACAAATTACCCTTTCCTTTAAAATTGAAGGTTTTGGCAAGTTTGAACAATTAGCAAGCCTCACCTTTGATGGTGTGAATGTTTTGCCAGCAAGCCGCCTTGTTGCCGATAGCAAGGGCACCCTTGAGGGCACTTTTAAGATTCCACAAAACATCACGGCTGGCACAAAAAATGTTGTGGCACGGGGAAAAGGTGGAACCATTGCAACGGGGCTTTTTACCGGTCAAGGTGTGATTGATGTGAAAGTGATGCGGCGCACCACCACGGTGAAGATATGGACGCAATTTGACCCACAAGCGCAGGTCTTTACCCCCGATGAAACACGGCAAATCACAGGAATTGACTTTCATCTTTGCAAAATCGGTAATCAAAACCATGATCTGGTGATTGATTTGGTCACCACTGAAAACGGTTATCCGACCGCCGATATTCAAGCGCAAAGCTTTTATTCTATGAAGGATGCAAAGCTAGGGTGGGCAGAGGCACGCTATGATGTACCACTGTTAGTTCCCGATGACCGATTAACGGCTTTCGTTATCAAGACAGATGATGCTGATCATTCTGTCTCCTTAGCAAAACTTGGGGATTTTGATGCAGAACACCAGAGATACGTCTCAAGCCACCCTTACGTGACCGGTCCACGCTTTTCTTCAGTTAACGCACAAAGCTGGACCGCTCATCAAGATGAGGCTTTAGCCTTTCGAGTGCTAGCCGCACGTTATACACAAACAGAAAAGACTGTCGATTTAGGCACTTTTGATCTTGTGGACTGCTCTGATTTGCAAATCCGTGCAGCCATTGAATTGCCTTCAAGCGATTGTTCTGTCATCTTTGAAATTGAACGAAACAACGGCACAATTTATCAACTCCTACCCTTTCAATTGCTAAGCCTTACCGAATATATCAGTGAAAAGGTAAAGCTTCGCGCCATTCTCAAAGGCACCGAAAAGCTCTCACCCGTCTTGTTTGCTCCTGTGCAATTGATTGCGGGGAAGATTCATAAGGAAGCCACTTATGTCACCCGTGCTTTTGCCTTTGGGGAAAAGGCAAGGTTAACGAACTATATCAAAACATTTTTACCAGGCGGTGCAACCTTCACACTCGAGATGCAACTGGATGATGGTGCTTTCACCCCTCTCACATTAGAGGAAACAGAGCAGTTATCCGAGCCGCTTTGGACAGAGCGTAAATTTGTGAGCAGCGACAAAAGCGCCAAACAAGCACGCCTCAAACTCACGCTTACTGGTGGACCAGCAGCACGGTCAATGGTGAGTGATTTTGGCGCCGGCATATTATGAGGGGAAAACAGAGATGACAAAAACCAAAAAACTCGACATGGAATTGCCTAAAGAAGGTCGTTTTATCAGTTCTGAATTCCCAATCTTGCGCGAAAACTTGACCAAAATTGATCAAGCCATTGCAGATGTTGAGGAAAAGGTAGAGGGAAAAGCGCCTTCAAAACACACGCATAGCATAAGTGATGTTGCAGATCTTGAAGCAGCCCTGAAGGCCAAAATGGCAGCCGATAAAACCTTCTCATTTGCTGATTTAAGCGATATCGAAGGCGCAAAAGATGCTGCCAACAATTATGTTCTCTATAAATCAAGCAATAATAACTTCACCTTTGGCAGTGCTGTCTCTCTATTAGGCGCACACCAACATAAAACCGAAGATATCGTGGGGCTTGATGATTTTAGAGCTAAGATCAACGAAGATCTCACAAGCTATGGGCGCCTCACAAGCCCAAATGAATGGCAAAGTTATAATAAATTTACCAGTAAAGTTACTATAAATGGTGGTTTAGAACTGTTGGGTAATTCGTCGTTTAATCTCACCCATAATGGTGAAGTGGTCACAAGTTTAAGTGCAACGGGAAGCATGTTGAAAGGACCGCTGAAAGTAGATGGTGACCTTATTTATACCAAATCACAAGTGGATGCAGCTATCTTAGCAGAAACA
>NZ_JBHIOO010000065.1:0-2308 GCF_042195585.1 Bartonella sp. AS69XJJH
TTTTCCTCTACGGAAAGAATGACAAACTTACCTAAGATTTTGCCTTGACCGGTCACAAGAATATGAGGTCCCATATGCGCTATTTGTCGCAAATATTCGAGTTGTCTGTGACCACCTTTGAAATCTGGATAAATCACCCCTGCTAAAGAAAATTCCGCATTTGCAACAGCAGGCAATTGAAGAGCAGCTTTTCGCCCCAATCGCCCTTGCTCTACCCATGGAACCCCATAAGACATATCAAGTGTTTGATAAGCTGCTGTTTCAATGGAAAAGATAAAACCACCCAAAGCTAACATCATGGTATTTAATCCGAAAGGCTAGAGGCTATGGCTAAACGTTGCTGTTTTGCATAGCGTTCAAGTGCTTGATTGACAGCGTCTCTGATTTCGTCCTTGAGACCATTTGGTACTGAAATATTGAGATTTGTAATAGTTACACGCGCGTCTACTTCAACGGGTTTGTGAACCGTAATAGGCTTTGGAGCTTTAAAGGCACCCACTTTATTTGTTGCCTGCATTTGTCCTGTTTCAACGACACTTGTATTAAAACCACTCTTGCGTTTTTCTGGTGGGGTATTTGTAACCACTACTGTATCCAGCATTCTTTTTGCACGTGCATTGGTTTCATTGGTAAAGGTTTTAATCGTCTCCGTTGAAGTCTTATTGATTGAGACATTAAAGCCTAACTTTTCTTTCATCCAATTAGGCATCCAGCTGGTTAACTTGCTTATCATGCCGCTAAACCATTCAGACAGAGCATTCCATTTGCTTTTGATGCCGTCCCAAAGTCCATTAATAAGATTTGAGCCTACTTCCATTAAATCGACACCAAACAGCCATTCAATGAGTTCATTGATTTTTTTCGAAATCCAAGAAAGTGGTGAAAAGTTTTTAAAGAGCGTCAAGAGGTTATTGAAAACGTTACTACATAAGCTCGCAAAAGAATTCCATAAGTTGCTTATGAAGCTTACTACCGTATCCCAATTTTTGTAGAGCAGATATCCAACTCCAACAAGGGCTGCTATGCCGCCAGCGATCCAGCCGATAGGAGTGGTCATGATTGCGATACCAAGCGATATAAAAGCAGAACCAACGGCAGTTATTGCTGGAATGAGTGAAGCTACAAGAGATAGTGCAAGACCCGCAACTGCAGAAGCTGCCGGTACCATTGCCGAAATGAATGCTCCGGTAAGAACTGCTCCAACCGCGGCTAAAGATGCAGCTACCCAGCCATTGAGTTCATCCCAATATTTATAGAGGACAACAAGTGCCGCGATACCACCAATGAGCCATCCTATGGGCGTCGTCATCATAGTATAACCAAGCGTGACAAATGCGGCTCCTACGGCTGCTAATGCGGCAATGAGTGGACCAAAAATGAATGAACCAAGTGCCACAAGTCCTACCTTAAAGAGGGTTATTTCACCAATTAGAGGTTCTAGCCATTGGAACCATCCTTTAATCCTCTCTGTGAGATCACTGATACCTTTTCTCAAATCAGAGGTAGGATTAAGCAAATCATTAAAGACTTTTTTTAAGGTTTTTGCCCATCCAGCAACGGTTGTTTGAATGAGGTCGCGGTTTTCATCAATCAACTTTGAAAAACCGTCAATCATATCATTGATGACGGGCATGAAACGTGCGCCAATAAAGCTCGCGATACCGCCTATTTTTTTCTTAAAGGCTCCCATCTTGTCACTTAAGTCCGCTGCATAGCGTGCGACATCGGCACCTATCAGCCATTTTCCTTTCCGCGCCTTTGCAAAGAGCTCTTTTATGGGCGCCATGCCTTGTGCAAGCATGGTAGCCATTTCTTTACCATCACCACCAAACAACAGAGCAGCAATATGCTGTCTTTGTGCTTGATTTTTCATCTTACTCATCTTGTCGGTAATTTCTTCCAACAAGACAGAAGTGGATTTGAGTTTTCCAGAAGTGTTTTTGACAGAAATGCCAAGCGCTTCAAAGCCCATCATACCTCTTTTTTGTCCAGCATAGGCTTGTGCCGAACGCCTATTTAAAACCGCTAAGGATTGTTGAAAGAGTTCGGCGGAAGTGCCTGAATTATCGGCTGCATCACCCCATAATTGAAGTGATGCAACACTCATATTTAAATGGCGTGATGCGTGATAAAGACTATCGCCCAGATGCATGGTTTTCATGGTAACGGCGGTCACACTTGCCACAAGACCACCACCAGCAAGCCCTAAGACACCGGTAAAGACTGAAGCACGGCTTGCCGCCACTCCAAGAGCACTTTGAACACCATGAAGGCTTTTTGTCATGTTTTTGACAGCAGCAGAAAAGCG
>NZ_JBHIOO010000066.1:0-2124 GCF_042195585.1 Bartonella sp. AS69XJJH
AAATAATACCGCATTACATGAGACATGGCTAAACACCTTTCCATGATAGAACGTAATGACAAAGGACATGAAGCACGCCGTTATTTTATTGAATGTGAAAAGAAACTAAAAAGCCAATCTGTTGATAATGAATTATTTTCTTATGAGTGTTTAAAAAAACATGCTGGTGTTGGAGAAATCTTAGGATTGGTGATGAGACGTTTGTTAGATGCAAATAACCTCGAAAAAGAGCTTGATCATTACAAATCAGTTATAAAAGAAGCTAAGCGCGTTTTCGCAAGCCCTATCGTGAAAGCTGCTTAGTTTAAAACAGGATTCATCTCCCCGTTTCAAAAGCGGGGAGGTGGTTAAAGATCAAGTTTTGAATGGGAGCCCAGACGCACTAAAATCAATCGATCTTGACCAATCAAGCGATAAATCAACACTAAGTCAGGTCGAATATGGCAATCTCGATAATTGCTCCAATTCCCAGTCAATGCATGGTCATGATATCGAGGTTCTAAAGGTTGATCATTTGCTAATGCTGCAATGATTTGGCGCAAATCAGTATCTAAAAGATGCCGATACCGTCCTTTCATTTCACGCTTGAAATCACGTTTGAAGATAGTGGTACGTTCAATCGTCCGCATAGAGATCATCAAATAATTCGTCTACGGAATGAAACTTTTTTAAGTTACCTTCCTCTAGTTCTGCAAAAGCCGCTATAGTTTCCGCATTAGGTTGAAACAAGAAGGACGGAATAGCTTTATCTTGTGCAATACGCATCATCAACACTCTCACAACATCACTTACTGATAAACCTGAAGCTTGAATAACTTGATTAGCGATATTTTGAATTTCTTCTGGTACACGCGCCTGAACCATACGACTAGCAGCCATAATGATCTCTCCTCTTGTAACTGTATTTCAATGTAATACAATTGAAGTTTAATTTCAACTGTAAAGCACAAATTTTTTAGAGGAGCGAGATCGTTTGGCTTAACATCCACTTGCTTTTTTTAAGACTTCACCCATACGTGTTCGCCAGTCTTTTCCTTGTTTTTTAAAAGAGGCAATAACGTTTGGGTCAAGGCGTAGAGTAACCGCTTGTTTAGGAGATTCAACGGGTGGACGCCCACGCTTACGGCGTTCTTCTGTTACATACTTAAAAAAGGAGGCTGGTAAAACGTCTTTAGCTGGCTTTAGACGTGCAAGTTCTTCATCTGTCAATGGTGGAGAATCCACAGCGTCCCAATCTTCTTTTGTGTAGCCACATCCTGTTTCAAAGGTTTTTTTGATAGTCATTGAAAACCTCTCTTTCTTTTTTATTCGCTTGACGAAAGCTGATAATGGATATTGCTTCATTGCCAAGCTTTGCAAAAACAATAACTGTTGTACCATCAGCAAAATATCCAATAGCCTTCATGCGGTTTGAATGGGTTGCATCAATAAAAGCATGTTCCCAGTCAAAGTAAATAACATCAGCAAAATCAAGCTTATGTTTAACAATGTTTAAAGCTCTTTTTGGTTCATCCCACACTATCTTCATATATTTTATGTACACGAAAAATAAAACCTTGTCAATAATTAAAGTGTACAATAATTCGTATAAGTGTTTCAGAAGGATAAACTCTCAATGACCAAGAAGCATCGTGAGGGTCTATCGGTTCGTGCGTTTGCGAAGAAGATGGGTGTTTCACATAATGCGGTTGTTTCTCGGATAAAGACAGGTAAATTTGATGCGGCTCTTTTTGAAGATGGTTCTGTCAATGAAGCGCTTGCAACAGCTATCTGGAATGAGAATCCAACAAAGCGCCTTGCTCCATTTTTAGCGCCGGATGGTCAAGCGCGCACAAAGATCAAACAAGTCTCTACAGAGGGTGCTAATGAATACAAGATTAAACTGGAGCGAATGCAAGTTGCTCTTGAAAGCGAAAAGATTGCCCTTGAACGCTTACGCGAAACAACCGTTGACCGTGAAGAAGTAAAGAGAGCAGCGCGTGAGTTTGGAAGAGCGCACCGTGACGCCATGTTGAATTTTCCTCATCGATTTGGTGCAAGCATTGCCGCACAAGTTGGATGTGATGCAGCCAGCCTTATTGGTGCTATTGATTATTATATGAGAACCGCTTTGCTTGAGGCGGT
>NZ_JBHIOO010000067.1:0-2099 GCF_042195585.1 Bartonella sp. AS69XJJH
CTTTAAAATTTGGTTTTTTATCGCGTTGGTTACAATCAGATCTTATCAATGTCATCGAGCAAGCAAAACAGCAACGTCAAAGTGACGCGGCATAAAAAAAACCTTGTCACGTAAGGACGGACAAGGCTTTCTCAAACTCATCAAACCTGGAGATAACAAAAACCGTCCTGTATCGCAACCTGGTTATAGGATTACTAAGTACATTCTACGCCATATTGCTTTACATACAATATTGAGATAGTGGATTGAGGAAACAAATCCCGCCATTCCAAGCGAAGGTAAGAATGGCGGATTGTTGGTCATTACAAACAGTGCTTAAGGTTGGCATTCTGGTTTATTTTTATTTTTTTGGCAATAAGCGCTATTTAAACGCTTCTTGACACTTCGTTTTGGAATGACAGCACCTGGCACACAAATCGGAAGATCTTCGGCATTATAATTTCTACACCGATCTCTCCACTTCCCTCCTAATTTACTATGAAAACCTGCTTGGGTTAGACATGCATAAATAGATGTATTCGCATTTATACTTAACTCTCTATAATCCATCATATAATCATCATGAGGATTCAGCATTCCACATTCTAATAGTGCTTTTTTAATCTCAATCTTATCTTCTCCTAGCTTCTCTAATACATCCACAGCCTGGTAAGGACCTGGAAAACATCCAGCTATAATAAGCAAAGCCAATCCACTCAATAACTTTAAAGTTGCTTTCATTTTTTCTCTCCTTCAATGATTTTTTATGATAAGATTGCTTATAAGCTTGTCGATGTTTTATATTCCTCTGTCCATACCAATTTGAAACATGTTGAGTGCCGATACAATTGGCCCACACACTTATGCAAAAGATAAAAAAACTAAAGATTACTCTTAATCATACCATCATCAAAAAACTACGGTAGACATTCAGGCTTGTTTCTATTTCTTTTACAATGGGGGCTGTTCAGGCGTTTCTTAACACTTCTTTGAGGAATGACAGCACCTGAATGACAAATCGGAAAACGAGCATCAAAAAACTCACACGAACTCAAATATCCGGATTTATATCTAAAACCTGCTTGAACCATGCAAGCTTCAATTAATGCGTTCGCATTTCCGTCTAACTTTCTGTTGTATTCATCACGATTATAAGGTGTTGGCATGCCACATTCTAACAGCGCTTTCCCTATATCAATTGTATTTGCACCAGGCTTATCCCATAATTCCCAAGCTGATAAGGGAACCTCAGCTTTATACTCACATCCAGCGATACTTAACAGAGCTATGCAACTCAACAGTTTTAAGATTTTCTTCATTCTTCCCCTCTTTCAATGGATTTATTTACGATAAAACAGCTCATAAGCCTGTTGATATTTTCTGTCACCGCTGTTTAAAATAACGGTGAACAATATTGAGATGATGGATTGAGGGAACAATCGCGCCATTCCAAGCGAAGGAACGGAGGGCGGATTGTTATCATCACAAACAGCAAAACTTAAGGATAGCATTCATATTGTTCTGGATGCTTTTTACAAAAAGGGCTGTTTAAGCGCTTCTTGACACTGGGCCTCGGGATCACAGCACCAGGACGACATATGGGTAAGTTTTCCGCTTTATGATTCTCGCACCAAGTCCCTCCCCCCACTTTATCACGAAAACCTGATTGAACCATACAGGCATCAATAGTTGCCCATGCATTGTAGCTGAGTTTTCTGTTTTCTGGATCGGCATCAATAAGGCTCGGCATTCCACATTCTAACAAGGCTTTTCCTACCTCAGTAAAATCAGTAACACCATTTTTCTCCCACGTAGCCACCTCTCCTGGAGGAGGTTTATCTATATTACATCCAGTTATAATTAACAAAGTTACAGTGCTTAATAATTTTAGAGTTTGTTTCATTCTTTACTCCTTGATTTACTTAAAGGAAATTGTTCAAGATGAGATGTGCCATAAAACTTTTGGCATTTTGGACCCGCATCTCCAAGACAAGTATGGGAACTTATGGGATTCATGGTCACTCTCCACCATTCTGTCAAAACGTTACTGCCAGCAGGTATTGTCTCATAAGTATAGCCATTACCGCCAATAATTCTGCTTACAAAGTCATATCTATTCC
>NZ_JBHIOO010000068.1:0-2000 GCF_042195585.1 Bartonella sp. AS69XJJH
TCATAACCATAGGTCCCACGGCGAAAATCAGAGCGCAAACTTTTGGAAAGGTCAGTGATTGCTTCAATAGCTTCAAGCTGTGTTCGTTCAGGCAACTGATCAAAGTAAAGTTGAAAGGAATTCCACCATGCGCGCCCCGTCCATGCGGGTTGAAAGCGTGCCGAAATCTCTAGCCATCTCAAACCCATCTCTATTGCCGCAAGAGAGCCACGTATCCTCTGCCATGCAAGCCCTTGATCAATTAAATCATAAAGGTTTGGAACATAAGGCGTAAGCTCTCCAAGCCCGTATTCTTCAATCAACCACGGCAAGAAACGGGGAGGGCGTGTGATCAGTTTTGCGCGTGAAATCCCCAAAACAGAACCATCAATATCTTGATGAAAATCGCAAGCATCAGCAAGGCGCTTTTCAAATTCTGTTGCGTTTGTGGGAAGGAGGGAACCAACCATTAGCGCGCACGCCCTTTGAAGTTTAAGGTGATTTTTCCAATCGATAAAACTTCTTCATCACAAACTGTACTGTCCCTTGTTGGTGTAATGGCGATCACTTTTTGGACACCAGAAATCATGAGTTTTGAAATCCACCACGACAAACTTAATTCACGACCAATGGCTTGTTCTTGTCTCCATGCTGCTCTTAAATTTGTTTCCATTGTTGTGAGAATTTTCAAAGATGTTTCTGGTAACAGCCAAACATCTGCTTCTAAATCCAGCACTTTTTTGACAGCAGCGTGAACAATGATTGTATCATTGGTCATGATGATATTTTTTCTGTGCAGAGCTTCTGAGACTGTTTGTATGAGATCTTCAGAGGCTGTTCCTTCTTCATTGTTGCCAAAAAGAGCAACATAGATAGTTGGGTCTTTGCCTTTACGGTAAACAATCGCATCCTTAACACGACTATCGCTTGAGAGAGCGATAAGCTTGTAATAGGGCTCTGTCCCGCTACCATTGCCACCACGGGCATGAAGCTCTATACGTTCACGATATCTCTCGTCACTTTCACCCTCCATGCGGGCAAGACCATGCCAGTTTCCTAAAGCATCAAGAGATTCACCGGTTGCAAAATCAAGAATGTTGTTGCGTGCCGCTTCGTTAATACGCTGTCTTAAAAGCAACTCTCGATAGCTAAAAGCCTCAATGACTTTTACAGCCGGATCACTTTCAAGAATGGTATATTCCGGCAAAAGCTCTTTTAAATGGGCAAGAGCAGCAGCGCGTATTTCCTCAAAAGAAAGTTCTGTGATGATTTCGGGTTTTGCAAGCACTCCATTCATTTTATCAATAATCCTTCCATGGTAATGGGCTTGCCGGATGGCAAATAAATGCCTTCAAAGGACAAAGAAACTTGTCCAGCCTCAACCATTTTAAAATCAATTTTTTTCAGTTTAAAACGCGGTTCCCACTTGTCTACAGCCTCAGCAACAGCAGCATAAAGAGCAACAGCAAAAGCATTATTAACCGGTGCATCAATAAGTTCAGCAACACGTGAACCATAATCACGCCGCATTACACGCGAACCAATCCGTGTTGACAAAATATCAAGGATTGATTGGCGCAAATGATCAATGCCGGTTAATGGCTTTCCAGTTGTGCGGTCCATTCCACTGTTCAATTGGGACCTCCTGTCATAGAACCGCCAGGGGAAACACCACCATGAACATGGCTGTTTCCAATATTGGTGCCGTTATGCTTTAGTCCACTTGAGTGAATGGAAACATTATTCCCAGAATGAAGAGAGAGACTATCATTCGAATTCAGTGAAACGCTACCACCTGCCTTCAAAGAAATGCCGCCCTTTGCGTTTAAATTTATATCGCTTTCTGAAACAATCTTTATACCTTCCGGTGCCGTAAGCTCTAGCTTGCCACCATCACCTTTTAGTGACACACCATCAGCGATTGTCAGGATAAATTTTCCACCGGATTTGATGTGAATTCCATAAGTGTTTTGTTCATCATCATATTCAAGGCTGGTTCCATCAGGGTATATCGTTCGGTG
>NZ_JBHIOO010000069.1:0-1994 GCF_042195585.1 Bartonella sp. AS69XJJH
GGGAGTACAGGTCCACTTTCATGGGAAACGATGAACGCTATGACGGATAAAGAGTTTCAAGCGTGGTACAGTAATCCAAAGAACCGAGTGCTTATACGCAAATTGAGTGGTGCGGATGATGAAGATTAAGTGAAAGACTTTTAGAGAATAAGCCGCCTTTGGTGCGGGTTGGTGGTCCGGCTTTAAGCCGGTTTTTTTATAGCAAAGAAAGGTAAAATCAATGGCAACAACACATATAGGGATTAATGATCCCCATGCGTTAAAAACATGGGCGAGAATTCTTGATGCGGAGGTCTCCAAAGCAACTCCTATTGCTCCTTTGATGGGGCAGGATTCCAATAGTATTATTCAGGTGAAAACAGAGACGCAAAAAGGCAAAGGGGATTGTGTAACATTTAGTCTGCGAGCTCAGTTATCAGGACGTGGTGTGAGTGAGGGCGAAACCCTTGAAGGCAATGAAGAGGCACTCCAATTCCTTCATGATAAACTTTATATCAATGAACTTTATCATGGAACAAGAATTGCCAATGAAGGCACTATTGATAATCAGCGCACATTGTTTAATTTGCGCGAAGAAGCCAAAACCAGTTTATCAGATTGGTATGCGGACCGTTTGAGTTTGATGTTTTTCGTTCACGCTTGCGGTTATACCGCTAATAGGCTCAATTTTGAGGGAGAACCGGTTGATCTTGATCCTCTTTTTTGGGGCTTTAATGCACCATTAGCTCCAAGCAGTAAGCGCATTGTGCGACCAGATGGTAAAACTAAGGATGAAGATCTTACAGAAAAAGCCAAACACAGCTTTAATCTTAAATTGATAGATGAAGCGGTTCAGTGCGCTAAGCTAGCGAATCCTAAAATTAGACCGGTTCGCGTGAATAGCGAGAGTGTTTATGTGTTGTATTTGCATCCCATTCAGGTGACACAATTGCGCACTAATACAGAGACGGGTCAATGGCTTGATATTCAGAAAGCCGCTTATACCGGTTCGCGTTCCAAAAACCCAATCTTTGATGGTTCTCTAGGCATGTATAATGGTGTGATTTTACGTGAATCAGAGCATGTCACCAATGGTGTTAAATCCACGGATAGTACACGTCTTGCAGGTGTGCGCCGTGCTGTTTTGCTTGGAGCGCAAAGTGTCGTTATGGCATTTGGTAAGAGTTACGGTAAGACCCGCTATAAAATCGAAGAAGAAACCTTTGACTACAAACGCGAATACGGTTTTGGAGTGCATACAATTATGGGCATGAAGAAAACCCGTTTCCAAATGCCAGGAAGAGCACAAGGAGCCCAAGATTTTGGAACGATAGTTATCCCCACCTACAGCGGTGAAGTTGAGTGATGAGGAAAGGAAATAGGACATGGTAGATGGCGTAACAGGACACTTACACGGCAGAGATCTTCATACACATCAGGTCAGTTTTTTGCGTTTGAATATCTCTCATAAAGATAAGCATTTGACACGCAAAATCGGGACTTTACCGCGTGGTGCAATGATCCTTTCGATTAAAGCGTTTGTGAAGACGGCATTTTCGGAAGCGAAATTAAAGATAGGAAGCACCTATGGGGGTAATGAGTTTAGTGAAAAGGACATCAAAGCTCAAGGTACGCAAGATTTTACATCAACCAACCAAAAAGAGTTTGTTCCAGATGATCAAGAGCTTACGCTTTATGCAACACGGGATAAAACAACCGCGGCTGGTGAGTGTGTTGTGGTCGTGCAATTCGTGACTAATCGTTGAGAGGAGTGGGGGAAGACTTATTCCCCTCACGATTTATGGAGCAGATTGTACGCTTAGTTGCAAATTAAGGGCAGATAACACAGCGACTAAGGTAGAAAGTTTAGGATCACCAGTCTTACTTAAGGAGCGATATAAACCACTGCGTTCACGATTGGTTTCTTTTGCTAAGGCTCTCATATTTTGAGCACGTGCAACAATACCAAGGGCATCTGCTATATGAGCAGCATCACCAGTTTTGAAGGCTTCATT
>NZ_JBHIOO010000070.1:0-1927 GCF_042195585.1 Bartonella sp. AS69XJJH
TTCGCAAGCTTGAAGATATTACGACAGATCTTATTCAAAATTTAGAGCGTTATGGTGCAAAAAGACTGAGCCTTTATGAACATGAAGGCAATATTTATTCGCAGCAAAGTGAATTTATCCACCAATTGGTAGGAGGTCGTCGTGAACGCATACCGTTGACATGGGGGACGATAGCGTCGACTGTTTATTCAGACCGTCTCATTTTTGGGAAAGAGATCATAGAAATACGCACCGAGGCGGGACAGCGTTTTGCGGGCATGTTTGGTTGGAAAGAATATCCAGCAAAAACCAGGGTAGGCATGGCGGATGGTTTGCTCACCCTTCCCTTTGAATTTATTTTCACCCAATCTTTTGTTTTCAAGAGCAAAAACATTGCCAAGCAGATTATGGGGCGCAAACAAAACCAAATGGTCAATGCAGGAGACCGTGCGGGCTCACAAATTATGGAACTTGATGATGCGCTTGATGATCTTGAATCCAATCGTTTTGTTTTAGGCGAGCATCATTTATCATTGGCAGTTTTTGCTGATACACCACAAGAGCTAGCGGATAATCTTGCCAAAGCGCGTTCTCATCTTACAAATGGTGGGGCTGTGATTGCGCGGGAAGATTTAGGGTTAGCGGCGGCTTGGTGGGCACAATTGCCTGGTAATTATGCTTATCGCACCCGCTCTGGGGCGATAACCAGCCGCAATTATGCAGCGCTTTCTCCATTTCATTCTTTTCCGGTTGGAAAAATAGATGGCAATGTGTGGGGACCAGCGGTAGCCTTGATGAAAACCTCTGCTGGTTCACCGTTTTATTTTAACTTTCACTTTGGTGATTTAGGCAATACGTTTGTTTGTGGTCCCTCTGGTTCTGGGAAAACGGTTATTGTCAATTTTCTTTTAGCACAACTTCAAAAGCATGATCCCAATATGGTCTTTTTTGACAAAGATCGGGGTGCAGAACTTTTTGTCAGAGCGGGTGGCGGCACTTATATGCCCTTGAAAAATGGTAGACCGACAGGCATAGCCCCCTTGAAAGGCTTAGACTATAACAATCCAGCAGATAGAGTTTTTTTACGCCAATGGATTATAAAGCTTGTTTCTTCTGAAGATCAAAAGATCAGTGAATCAGAAAGACAAGACATCACGGCGGCTGTTGAGCAGCTTGCCTTGTTGCCCAAAGAACAACGGACGATCTCTGCCTTACAAATGTTTTTTGACACCACGCATAGGGAGGGGATATCGGGTCGTTTAGAAAGATGGTGTAAAGGCAATGCCTTAGGGTGGGTTTTTGACAATCCTGATGACGACATTGGCATTGATGCAAAATTTATTGGTTATGACATGACGGATTTTTTAGACAATAATGAAATTCGTCCACCGCTCATGATGTATCTTTTTCATAGAATTTTGTCTCTGATTGATGGGCGTCGTATTATCATTGTCATTGATGAGTTTTGGAAAGCCTTAGAGGACGATTCCTTTAAAGCCTTTGCGCAAGACAGGCTGAAGACCATTCGTAAACAAAATGGTTTGATGTTGTTTGCAACGCAATCTCCCAAAGATGCGATCAATTCGACCATTGCTCACACCATTATAGAGCAATGCCCCACACAGATTTATTTTCCCAATCAAAAGGGCAATCATGGGGATTATGTAGAAGGTTTTAAATTATCGGACAGAGAATTTAACCTGATACAATCAGAATTAAGCCGTGAGTCACGGCGTTTTCTCATCAAACAAGGGCAAAGTTCTGTTGTAGCAGAACTGAATTTACGCGGCTTTGATGATGAAATAGCCATTTTAAGCGGCACCACCAAGAATATTGAACTCCTAGAGACCATTATGGATGAAGTTGGACAATCTCCAGAAAAATGGCTTCCTATTTTTCAAGAAAGGTCAAAACAATGAAAAAACTTTTATTGGCAACAGCCCTTTGC
>NZ_JBHIOO010000071.1:0-1863 GCF_042195585.1 Bartonella sp. AS69XJJH
TGTCCATAACCTATTGTCCATACCCCAATGGCATCTTTATAGGCGTTCAAACGCAAACCTTCCCATTGTTTGATAAGTGCAAGTCCTTCTGATGATATTTTTCGCATTTACTTCTCCATAAAAAAAGCTCCGCAAAAAGCAGAGCTGGATTAAAAAATTGACATCTTTCCCATTCGGAAAGATAGCTTGGTTAAGCTTCATGTCGCTTTTTCATGGGAACAAAAGAATGTATTTGACATTGTAATGATTGTATCTTATAAGTTACAAATGTTTACAGTATACAAAACAAAGCATTTTATAAAATGGCTAGATTCTTTAAAAGATGAGATTGCGCAAGCGCATATTGTTAAACGGATAGCAAGAATAGAAACGGGATTTCTTGGAAATGTAAAATTTTTCCGTGGAATTGGAGAGTTAAAAATACATCATGGTCCTGGCTATAGAATCTATTTTGTAAAACAAGGTAAACAAATCATTTTGTTATTAAATGCGGGTGATAAATCTACACAACAAAAAGATATCGAAAAAGCTCTCCAATTAGTAAAGGAAATGAAACATGGAAATTACTAAATTTGACACAAGTGAATATTTCAAGACACCTGAGACACAAAGGATTCTTTTAGAAGATGCTCTTGAAAGCAAAGATAGCAAGTATCTTGCCCATGCTCTTGGTATAATAGCAAAAAACCAAGGAATGAGTAAAATCGCCCAAAATACAGGGCTATCAAGAGAGTCTCTTTATCGTTCTTTAAGTGATAAAGGCGACCCACGGCTTTCTACTTTTCTCAGTGTTTTGAGTGCTTTAAATTTGCAGATTAGCTTAACGCCTATCCAAAATAATTGTAAGGAACAAGCGGCTTTAGAAGAAGCATCTTGACCACCTCCCCATTTTTGAGAACGGGGAGGGGAGGCATATTTTTTACTTAAGCGGCTTTCACTACAGATCTTTCTAAGACTTGTTTTGCTTCTTTGATTATGGCTTTGTAATGCTTGCTTTCTTCTACCAACGTAAAGGCTTTGACAAGATGCATGTGGAGAGGTCCATAAATGTAAACAGCCTTTTTAGTTGGAGACATTTTATCCCAATCTTTTGGGAAAGCAAAACGTATATCATCATAATCAACAAATTGACTTTTTAGTTTCTTTTCACATTCAATAAAGTAACGACGAGCTTGACGTCCCTTCTCATTGCGCTCAACCATCGAGAGCTCTTTCGCCATATCTAAGGTGAGATGATATTCTTTACTTATAACATTTTTACGTTTCTCATTTTTGAGAAACGTAAAACCATAATCTTGATTTTCCAAAAATCCATATTCTTTAATACGGCGTACAATCCAATCTGCAAATTTAGAGTTGACTTCTAAAAACGTATGTAATTCACGTGCGTTAACTGTTTGAACAGTTTCTTGACCAATATTTTGTTCTTTAATTTCTATAAGAGTGTTCATAAGAATTCCTTACTATTTAGATGTTTCTTAATGACACTTTTAAAAAGTGCCGGGTGCTAAGAAACACGGTAGTAAGTCCGTCGTTATGCTTTTCCCAAAAGGGTATTTTATAGCGTAACTACACCCGACAAGATCATTATATGCGTGTAACGTACAATGAGTCAAAGCCTTTAAACGTGCGGAGAAGAGATTTGTTTCGTAACCAAATCCGCTTACTATTAAGGTGTTTCTTAGGCACCTGATTCGATTATTCATATTGTCACTACATTGTCAAGCAACTTTCTATAATTTTTTGATATTTTTGCTAATTGATATCCTCTTCGTCCATATGGATAACGCCGTCTCCTTCGTCGCATGCGTTTGGTGGGGCGTTTGGATCAAGGGTGTCGTCTTTGTCTGGTGTTGTGTTTGC
>NZ_JBHIOO010000072.1:0-1839 GCF_042195585.1 Bartonella sp. AS69XJJH
AGTCGGTGTTGGAGATGCGGGTGCTAATGGTTGCGTTTGTTCATTAACATGAGGTTTAAGTTCTTGTGGAGTACTCTCTAGTGCATTTGGCATAGAGGAATGATTTCCTACACCAAGAGGCATTTCCGTTCTAGGAGCCGTATAGGGCATAAATGGTCCATATGGCTGCTGCATATTCTGTAAATAGGGGTTGTTTGGAGCATGTACTTCCTCTGGTGCCATCAAAGGGGCAAGAGTCATTGCCCCTCCAGTAGCTATGGCACTCTTTGGATTTGCTTTCATGAATTGTCCAAATCTTTGCGCCCCTGTAACCGCTTTTGGAGCCACTCTGGGATAAAGATATCTCATAATATGCGGTGCAAATCTCGCTCCTGCTACTAAAGCCATTGGTATTATCGGTGCAACCATCACACTCTCCTACAAAACTATTCTTTAATTATTCTACAGAGCTTTATTTTGATTCATGTAATCTAAAAAAAGTTTAGATGCTCCTCCTGCCAACGCAGCTCCCATTGGACCACCTGCCATGTAACCAAAAGCCATCGGTGCTGCTTGAAGTGCCAGAGAACCTATAGCCCCTACATTTTTCCATGGGTTATTGCCTTGCACCATAGAGGCTGTATTATTATTCGTTGTCGTGCCGTAATTTCTTGCAAAACCATGCGCCGCATTCATCAACATGTTCAGTCTATTCCAACCGCTATTGTCTTGTTCCAGCCAACGTTCACGATTGGCATCAACAAGGCGTTGATTGTAATTATCAAGCACACCTCCCCCCTGTATGGCATTGGAATAGGCATTGCCATACCCCTGTAAGAAGTTATTTGAGGCTCCCAACTGATTTTGATTGGCTTGGTCTATCAGTGAATTCGCTTGCATCATGCGGTCCGCATCACGATTATACTGGTCTGCCATAGCGCGCGCATATACAGAGCCGCTCCCCTTCCGCAATTCATCTTTATGATCAGAAGTTCCATAGCGACCAATGCCTGAGAAATATCTGTTAATTCTAGTTTCTACATCATCTAATCCTTCTTGAAGCGCCTGACCAAAATACGAATTCCCTCCCATCATACCACCAGAAGCTATACGCCCAAGATTGTTCGCAGATGCCGTTGGATTGTAGATTGTATTCATCAAAGAGCGATTTTGATAATGATGAGGGACACTCCCAAGACCACCTATGGCTTGGGTGGTTTGAGCACTTAACGGGGCAACACGAGGTCCTCCATACACATTGCCACCAATCCCTGTGTTATACATGTTATACGCATCTGCACCCCCACGCTTAAATACATTCTGCATCCAAGCTGGAGGGGCGCTTGTCTGTACCTGCTTTTGTTCTGTTGTTGCTGGTGTCTTGCTCCCCATTTCACAATTCCTTCCTGTAATAAAGCATATCTATGCTGTAACCTTGCTTGTCCAATGCACGTTTCCAACCCAAACGACCCAAGATCTCCATTTCAGAAGCGCCATTCTCACGCGCCCAATCCTCTGCAACTTGCAAATTGTCAACCAAATCAAGAACGCCCTTCCCACTACATTCACAAATGAGCGCGCGCTTCTTTCCTAAAACTGTCTGTTGTATCTGGGTCGTGACTACCGCTAAAAATCGCTCTTCATCATCCAAAACAAGCCATAACTGTTTCTTGCCCGTGCAAATGGCTTCAATCAGTTCTTGCAACGTAATTTCATGTTTAAAACGCTCTACATACTCATTAAAAGACGCAATAATCTCTTCAAGATAAGGGGCTATACGCTCCATATCCCAAGAACTGGTCAAAAAGACTTTTGCCATTACCCTCTACCAAAAGGACGTAAATCCACATTAAAGCCCGT
>NZ_JBHIOO010000073.1:0-1771 GCF_042195585.1 Bartonella sp. AS69XJJH
ATGCACCTATCCTTCTCTTTACGCATGAGGTGGAGAAAAGAAAAACAAGTCTAAGCTATTAGGCTTTCCAATGGGATATTAAACTGTTGGTGCAAATTTTTAATCATGCGTAGTGTTAGTTTTCTTTTTCCACTCAAGATTTCATAAACGCGATTTAAATGACCAATCGCAGGAACAAGATCTTTAGCACTTAAGTTCATTTGTTCCATTCTAAATTTAATAGCCTCAATAGGATGAGGAGGAGAAATAGGATAATGTTCTGTTTCATAAGCTTCAATTAACAACACAAGAACCTCCATTTGATCAAATTCTGGAGTATTCTCTTTAGGTTGATTGTCAAACATTGCAGACACAATTTCTAAAGCTTCTTGATAATCTCTCTCTGTACGAATTGGTTTGATATTCATTTCTTAAATTCCTTTAGTTCTACAGTGTTGGCATCAATCGCATCATACTGTTTATGCGTCCCTATAAACTTTATGTAAAGCCAACCTGCTGGATAAAAGATTGAAACAATTAAACGATAGTCATTGCCTCTAATATTAAAAACAACACGATTATTCTTTAATATGCTTGCATTTTTATATTTCTCTTTAATGTCATGAGGAGAACGCCATTGTGCGTTTTTAGCTTCATCTACCCATGCTTTTAATGGTTGTTCAGCATCAGGATATCGAGCCCAAAAAGTTTGAAGTGTGGAGATTTTAACAATTTTCATAAGTGTATCCTGATTTTTATCAATCTTAGTACCATTTTGGTACTAAGTCAAGATATTTATAAAAAGAAAGTGCTTGTTGAAAACAAACCTTTCTCAAGAGCGGCTTTTACCTCTCATTTTTCCCATTCATTTTCATTCACCCCTCATTTAAAGGAGCATAAAGTATGGCAACAGGTTTTCTACACGGTGTTGAAGTTGTCGAAGTTGACGACGGCACCCGTCCCCTTCGCGCGGTACAATCGGCAGTTATCGGGATTGTTGGCACAGCGCCCGATGCTGATGACCGAGCATTTCCTCTTAACACGCCCGTTTTGGTTACCGGTTCTCTTTCACAAGCAGCTAAACTGGATAAAACAGGTAAGCGTCAAGGCACCCTACCCAATGCCCTTGATCTCATTTTCAAGCAAGTGGGTGCCATTGTTGTTGTCGTGCGCGTAAAAGAAAGTGACAATGAAAATGCAACACTCACCAATGTGCTTGGTGGTGTGAATGCAAATGGCGCTTATGAAGGCGTCCATGCTTTGATCGGAGCACAATCCATTGTGGGACAAACACCACGCATTCTGATTGCTCCAGGCTTTACGCACAAACGCCCTATCAGTCTTAGCAAGATTGATGTGATAAACCAAGGAAGTGGTTACTCTCAAGCAATCGTTAAAATTGCCGGCGGTGCAGAAGCAGAAGCAATCCTGAAAGATGGAAAAGTGACTTCTGTTGTCATTAAGGACAGTGGCTTTGATTATCAAACCGCCCCAAATGTGACAATTGAAGGAGATGGCACTGGAGCGACAGCCAAAGCCGAAATCAGTACAACCTCTAATCCAGTAGCGGCAGAACTCATTGGCATTGCTGAACGCCTACGCGCTATTGTGGTGCTTGATGCACCAAACACAACAGATGAAGCAGCCCTTAGCACAGCAAAGGATTTTGATTCAAAGCGCGCCATTATCGTTGACCCTTTTGTAAAAGTGAATCATGATGGAAAAATCTTAGAACAGCCAGCAAGTGCAGCAGTTGCAGGTGTCATTGCTAAAACTGATTTTACACACGGTT
>NZ_JBHIOO010000074.1:0-1725 GCF_042195585.1 Bartonella sp. AS69XJJH
GGTGCAATCCATTTTCCATTTTCATAGCCAGCACCTCCACCAAAATAGGTCGAAACTGTTTGATTCATTGAATAAAGTTGGTTGCCGGTAATCGCTTCTGTCGAACCTTTAGAAATTTCTCCATCCAATAAAAACTTCAATTTGCTATTTTCTTGTTTCGTTATAATTTCGCCATCTTGTGTTTCTGTTTTTATATGACGCGCAACAAATGCCTGAGCTTCATTGCTCCATAACAAAGAATCCTGTGCTACTCCTTCAGAAACCTCCTTAATCCTCTGATTGACATTCTTGATATTTGTATCAAGTCCTTCAAAAGCTGAACCGACATTGGTAAAAGGTTTCGCTGTTATCTTACCATCTGTATCAATCTCAGATAAACTATAGGTTGGACCTGTAAACGCACCATTATTAAAAGTTGCATTGCCCCCTAAATAAGTAACAACCTTATCATTCGTTTCAAAAAGCTGATTACCCGTGACAGCATCCGTTGATTTTGCGCTAATCTCACCATTGGCTAGAAACGTAATTCTACTGTTTTCTTGTGTTGCTACAGCCCTGCCTTTTTCTTCTTTGCTCTTTTCATGACGTGCTACAAACGCATGGGCTTCATCATTCCATAACAAAGAATCCTGCGCTACTCCTTCAGAAACTTCCTTAATACGCTTATTTACATTCTTGATATTTGTATCAAGACCAGTAAATGCACTACCAACATTATCAAAAGAACTGTCTGTTACTTTTCCTTCCTCAGAAACATGAGATAATTTATAAGTAAGGTTGGTAAAGCTACCGTCTTTAAATGCGGCATCACCACCAAGAAACTTAGCAACCTCCTGAGAAATTGTGTTGATCTGGCTACCATTAATCGCATCATGTGAACTCTCACCAATGGCACCATCTTTTACATTATGAAGTGCAACTGGTCCTGTATCCTTACCTTTACCTAAAGTCACACTGCTATAGTCAACTATTCCGTCTTCTTTTTTATCGTAGAGAACCACTGCTGAATCATCAGACTGAAGGCTGGTAGAAAGATCTTTTAGACTTGCATCAAGCTGCGCTTTATTGACTGCTTCATTGTCATTCTCTGCTGCCTTAACACCGGAAAGCGTCCGATCTACCTGCTCCTTATTTGCAATATTGATTTCACTGCCTTCTACTTCTGTACCAATATTGATAACTTTCGTCTTCTCATCCTGCTTCGCAAGGCTATCACTGACTACATTGGTCACATCATTGTGAACATTCGTTATAGAACTTGCAACACCTGCAAGTGCTTCCGCTACACTATTGTAAACCTTTTCCTCACCAGTACTACCATCATCATTGACAGTTTTAAGTTTGAATGTGGGTGCAATCCATTTTCCATTTTCATAGCCAGCACCTCCACCAAAATAGGTCGCAACTGTTTGATTCATTGAATAAAGTTGGTTGCCAGTGACAGCATCCGTTGATTTTGCGCTAATCTCACCATTTTCTAGAAACGTAATTCTACTGTTTTCTTGTGTCCTTACAGCCCTGCCTTTTTCTTCTTTGCTCTTTTCATGACGCGCTACAAAGGCCTGCGCATCATCATTCCACAACAAAGAATCCTGCGCTACTCCTTCAGAAACCTCCTTAATCCTCTGATTCACATTCTTGATATTTGTATCAAGACCTGAAAAAGCGGTTCCAACACCTTGAAAGGAACTATCTGTTACACTTCCATCTTTGGCAATGTAAGAT
>NZ_JBHIOO010000075.1:0-1718 GCF_042195585.1 Bartonella sp. AS69XJJH
CTCATATTTTGAGCACGTGCAACAATACCAAGGGCATCTGCTATATGAGCAGCATCACCAGTTTTGAAGGCTTCATTTAAAAAGACTTCTTGAGATTCTGGTGTTGTGAGGTGTTTTTCAAAGTTAAAGGTTTTCAATTTCATTTTTAAGATCCTCTAAAAGAGATAAGGCTTTTTGAATATCACTGGATTGTGTGGATTTGTCACCACCACAAAGCAATATAATGATTTTATCGCCTTTTTTTGTAAAATAAATTCGGTAACCAGCAGCATAATGGATACGTAATTCACCTATACCATTAAAAAACTTTGCATCACCCAAAAGCCCTGAACGAATTCTATGAAGCCTTGCAAGAATTATATTAGCAGCTTTTCTGTCTTTAAGCTTTTCTAACCAGTTATCGAATTCATCTGTTGTTTTTATTATCGCTACCATTAGTGCACTATACTACACAAAATATATAATATCAATAGTAATAATTTTTACAGAAAGGTATTTTGATGACACGTCATTATATTCGGGTTAAAACCGGAGGACCAATACCAGTAAAGCGAGATGTTTATCGCCATAAGAGAACACTTTCGCACTTAGTGTCAGTTATCCAAGATGAGATTGATGACATAGCAGATGAGTATGTTCAACAAATCCAAGAAAGTATTTTTGCAGCCATTCGTTTTTGTGAACGTGAGACCTTTTACTTTAACGAAAGCCGTGATGTGGTGTTTGAGACACGGGCGGGACAAGGTGCTTATGATGCAAGCACTACCCGCCCTATTGAAACAGCTGTTAAAATCAAAAACGTTTATCTGAGTTCAACAACATATTATGCATAAAAAACTAATAAAGTCAATAGGTTGTGTGAAATTATTTTATATGAATCCACTTAAGAATCCACACTTTTATGCATGATTCATTTGACTGTTTTTTATATAAGATTGCCATGCATGAATAGACCATAAAAAGCAAATCATGATGTAAATATTATAACGCATGTAAACGTTCAAATGAAATGAAAAGCAGCTATCATTCATAACAGTTCATAAATTTTATGATACGTTTTTATCACTCAAATCGCATTGTTTAAAATTTAGTCGTTTGGAATTATCGATAACATACGTTTAAAGATCACATCTTGTTTTAAAGATTGGATTGTTATCACATGATAAAAACATAAAATTAATGAAAATACGCTTATGAAAGCATTTTCTAAATGCATGTTTAAACGTTTGAAACTGATGCTTTATAAGCTTATTATTCTTTCCATTTACTTAAGAACATTTTCTCTTTTGAGTAAACCTAGGCTATAGATTTCACAGCAGAGCAAAATTTTGAAAACCTTACATTTTATAAAAGCGGTTGTTTATTGTCTTATGAGAGATTGTTTTAAAAACCAATGTTCATAAATGTAAAAGAACGTTTTTAAAAAGACATTTGTTTAATAAGCATTTGCTTTTGATTGGATTGATAAAGCTACAAAGCGTTCTTTTAATTCATTCAGCTCAATTTTGAGCTTAATATTTTGAAACGTTTTTAAAAGAAGCGTCATGATCATGCGCTTTGTTTTAAATGAATCTCTTTAAAGAAAAGGGCGTTATTCTTAATACGTTTGAAGCCATATGAGAGTTTATAGGTTCTAAATTCACTCTCTTATTCAAATGAGTGATTAAAGATCATACGCATCGTTTACGTTTCTTTTGATAAGTTTTTATATCTCTCAT
>NZ_JBHIOO010000076.1:0-1702 GCF_042195585.1 Bartonella sp. AS69XJJH
GGCGAAAAAAATTATATCTACATACAAGGTCATATGTTAGACCCCATTAGTACAGTGATTGGTTACAATTGGCCTACAGCTTATAAGGCACCTTTAAATCTAGATTTTTCACTTTTGGAGAAAGGTATAAAAAATCCTTTTTATATGATAATATTTGCAGCAAACAGTTTATTTACTATAGCAACTAATCCAATCAGAGAGATGGGGAGAGCGGTCTGGGGCCTTAACCCGAGCCCCCATAATTGTTATGCTGATGCAAGTCGTGAGTGTCAAATTAATTATGGTTCATTTAGTTTTAACAAACTTTATTCAACGAGAACAGGGAACAAAAAATGAAAATGTTGTTTAATTTATTAAGCCTGCTCATTCTGTTAACGGTTGCTGGATGTGACATTGAAAACATTGATAAACCTCCTCGAGGAGAGACGGCTGTGTGGGAGAAGCTAGGAGCAGATTCTACGGAGGTAGGAAAAGCATTGCTAGAATGTGGTTTGCCACACCTTAATTATCTTGAGGATGAAGTTCAAAAGTTAAGCAACAATGAGAATGCAACGATTGATGCTTGCATGATCCAAGCAGGATTCCATTATAAAGGGAGAGCTAGCTGGTGTTCTCCTTTTAACGGTAGAGACCTCCCTATTTGTCAGCCTGGTGCTGTCATCCCACAGAGAAGTGTCGAAAAGCGCTTAAACAGCCCGTTTTGTAAAAAATATAAAAATGCGGATGAATGCCAGCCTTAAGTGATGATCAACAATCCACCATCTCAATATTGTTCACTGTTGTTTTAAGCAGCGGTGACAGAAAATATCAACAGGCTTATGAATTGTTTTATCGTAAATAAATCCATTGAAAGAGGGGAAGAATGAAGAAAATCTTAAAAATATTGAGTTGCATAGCTTTGTTAAGTATCGCTGGATGTGTTAACCAACCTCCTCCATCAACTTTAGCATTATGGGAAAAACCAGGTGTCGATAAAGCGATGATCCAACAATCCTTATCAAAATGTGGTTGGAAACCAGTCTATGCTTCTTCTAGTGATATGAATTCGTATGCAAATGAATTTGCCTCAGTTTATGAGTGCATGAAAAAAGCAGGTTTCCGGTATAAATTGCAAGATTCAAAGGGGCTCTATTTTGTACAACCTCTGAAAAGTGACTCGTTTTTAGCTAATTTGATGCTAGCTGGATATCAGCAATTTATGGACAATGACACCTTTGGTGTGACCAACAAAACGAAACAGGAACGCGCTTTACTAACGCATTTTGAGGATGAAAGAAAACGTCAGCAAAAGCAAAAAACTTTACAAAAGCGATCACCAAAGCGTTCTCCCCATCGTTAAAAAGGTCGTTGGATAAAATCACGAATGAAGTAGAGGATCAAAGCTGTTTCCTTCTTTATCCACGCAACGGGCACTTTTAATTTGGTGGTTAAGATAGTCGACAATAAGGCAGGGTGAGGTTTCATTACGGGTGATGCGTATTTTGAAGCCAAAGTCGTGGGGCAATCCACAGGATACGTTAAGCGGTTTGACCGAGGCTGGTGCATCTGGCAGTATGAAAGTGGGCTTTAAGAAAGCAGAAGCTTCTTCTCAAGGTTCCACTGCGATGACCACAACAATAGAAGCAGGACGCGCTGTTAATATGCAAGCCCACAAAGGCAGCATCCATGGTGTTGGAGCCGATATTATTGCCGGTACAAACCC
>NZ_JBHIOO010000077.1:0-1675 GCF_042195585.1 Bartonella sp. AS69XJJH
TAGACAACTAATAAAATTTCATCAGAATTTATAAGAATTGGATTTTCCATAATTTCTCCTCCCTAACGCCTCTTGGCAATTGTTTGTGCGTAGTTTATGAAATATATTAGTACATTATGCACTAAAGATAGTCAAGTACATAATGTACTATTTTTTTAAAAAAATAAAAAAATGACGAATCACGGCATAATTTAGAGAATCAAAAGTTTGCTGTTTACTGATAAAAATCAAGCAAACTTGCTTCAATCTGTTGATGGCAATCTAATCGATAACGTGAACAGAGAATCGTATTTTGTTTACATATCAAGAATAGTGCGCCGTACACGACCTAT
This sequence comes from Bartonella sp. AS69XJJH, assembly GCF_042195585.1. Taxonomy (NCBI): domain Bacteria; kingdom Pseudomonadati; phylum Pseudomonadota; class Alphaproteobacteria; order Hyphomicrobiales; family Bartonellaceae; genus Bartonella; species Bartonella sp. AS69XJJH. The sequence continues at coordinate 333 of NZ_JBHIOO010000077.1, forward strand.
TATAGAGATAGCGCCTTCAAGTTTTGGAGCCTTTATTGTTTTGTCGTATGACGCAGGCTGAAAAGGAGGATCATCATTAGGTCTGTATCGTTTATATGTCGCTTGTCCAGATTCATCTGCAATTACATAGCAGGCATTAGGCACAAGTTTTTTGTCTCGCATATTTACAAATATTATAGAATCTGGAGGGCTAATTTTATTCATAGATGCGCCATCTACACGTAAAGCAATCCATTCACCGGCAGGAAGATTAACAGCCTCTGTCATAGGATAATCTGAAAAATCCATTATCCCATCTTGCTCGCTTAATTCTCCAGCGCTAATCCATGAAACGACAGGAATACTTATATTGAGGTTAGGATTTTCTTGAGGAGACTCGCCATACAAAATCCACCCCGGATCTACATTAAATACTTGTCCATAGAGCTCGGCTATTTGGCGCGAAATACCACGATTTCCATTTTCGTGACTAATTAGGGTATTTTGATTAAGAGCTGGTATAGCGCGCGCAGCTTCGCTTGGTGTTGCGTATCCAGCATTCTTACGCGCTATTTTAAGTCTATCTTTTGGCAAATAAGTCATTTGTACATTATCCACTATTTTTTTAATTCATTGTGTACGATTTTATCTTGATTTAAAATTGTACGTAATGTACTGTTCGTGTCATGGTTAATGATTTTTATGTCAAAAGTTTGATTGAATCTTGGGGATCTATACGCCAATTTGCAAAAGAAATTGGTTGTAGCTATGAGGCTGCGCGTAAAATGCGTGATCGCAATAGTATTTCTCCAAAATACTGGAATATAATTATTCAGTTGTCTAAAGCCAAGGGTCTATCTTGGGTTACACTAGATTGGTTCCTACATAATTATGGGAGTAAATCCCATAGAGTTGTTCGTCCAATGACAAAACGAAGAAAAGATACGCTTCATCTGGTGGAGAAAATTAGTACAGCAAATGCATCACAAACAGTAATATCTTCTCATATTGCTGCTCCTACAGATAATGATGAACATCAACAGCAGCATTCACACTCTTAAACAGGCAAAAATAAAGAGATCAAATTAATAGATTACGCGTCATCATGGCGTGCAGATAAATACGCAACAGCCTTAAGGGGGGATTATGATCACGCATGCACAAACCATTCTCTGTCTTGATCTAGGTATCAAGACTGGCTGGGCGATATGTTCCAAAGGGCATGCGCCTGAAGATGACAACGAAGCAGATGCTTTGGCAATTTTATATTTAAAGAAAGAAGGGGGCGCGCATGTCTAATGCAATGCCATGGATAAGATTCCATTTGTATGACTGGATAAGTGGTACAAATGGAATGACATCTG
>NZ_JBHIOO010000078.1:0-1623 GCF_042195585.1 Bartonella sp. AS69XJJH
TGCCCCATCGCCCTCTGTCCAGTTGTATCAGTAAGGATGATAGTCCCATCGCTGATAGCAGATTTGGTTTCCCCTTCCGCTGCATCCTTAGCTTTTCCATGACTTAAAGCATTTTTAGCAATATTTTTTATGATGCCATATTTCCCCTGTTGCAAAGCATCGCCACCAGAAATGCTAAACCCATGGCTGCTGGCTTTAGCATGGGCACTGTTGCTGATATCACTGGTGCTAATGCTTCCAGTGGTCAGACTGTTTTTGTCCGCCGGCGCGGTGCTGGAAATAAGTCCTCCGGTCAGGGTTGTTTTGTCTTTAACGTTGATCTTAAAGCCGCCATCACCAGCTTTGATGCCTGATTGCTCCACAACACTATGATAATCGCTGGAGGATTTATCCTTTTGGAAAGAGGCGCTCATGGAGCCCCCACCACCCGTTTGTCCAGCACCAAACCCAACAGAAACAGAGTTTTGCTTACTGGAACTTTGTCCCGTATCACTGCGGCTGGTAATGGCAAAATCACCCCCTACTTCCATTTCTACACGCTCTCCAGAAACCACGGCGCCTGCCAATGTGGTATTTCCCTGACTTATGGTATGAACAGTGCCAGTGCCTATAATATGGCTGTTTTTGTGATGCACTTCCTCACTAGAACCTTCCCCTTGACTAAAAGCAGCACTGCCCGTTGCCCCTGCGCCACCCGTGCCATAACCGGTGCCAACACTCATTGAAGCACTTTCACTGCTGTTTTGTGTGCTTTGCGTGTTTTGTGCACTTTCAAAGGTGATATCTTTACCTGCTTCCATGGTGATGTTCCCGCTCTGTGCATCATTTTCCAGCACATAGATTGGATTGGTACCAGCGATAATATCAGCGCCAACACTATGGATGCTGCCTTCGTGGGCATACATGTCTTCTGGCATTCAATAGTGAGACAGAGGAAACAATCGCGCCATTCCAAGCGAAGGCAAGGATGGCGGATTGTTGGTCATTACAAACAACAAGACTTAAGGATAGCATTCATATTGTTCTGGATGCTTTTTACAAAACGGGCTATTTAAGCGCTTCTTGACACTGCGCTGTGGAACAACAGCGCCTGGACGACAAATGGGAAGGTTTTCCGCTTTATGATTTCCACACCAGCCTCCCCCCACATCATATTTATAGCGAAATCCCGCTTGGAGCATGCAAGCATCAATGGTTGCATTTGCATTATTACTGAGCTTTCTACTTTCTGGATCCTTATCATAAGGTGTTGGCATTCCACATTCTAACAAGGCTTTTCCTATCTCCGTAAAATCTGCTCCTGGCTTTTCCCATGCCCCTATAGAAGATATGGGAGTTTTATTAAACTGGCACCCAGCTATACTCAATAGAGTTATCGCACTTAATAATTTTAAGATTTGTTTCATTTTTTACTCCATGATTTACTTGAAGGAACTTGTTCAAGATGAGATGAGCCGTAAAATATGTTGCACATACGCCCCGCATCTCCAAGACAAGTATGGGAACTTATGGGATTCATGGTCACTCTCCACCATTCTGTCCACCAGTTACTGCCAGCAGGTATTGTCTCATAAGTATAGCCATTACCGCCAATAATTCTGCTTACAAAGTCATATCTATTCC
>NZ_JBHIOO010000079.1:0-1564 GCF_042195585.1 Bartonella sp. AS69XJJH
AGAGTACTCCACAAGAACTTAAACCTCATGTTAATGAACAAACGCAACCATTAGCACCCGCATCTCCAACACCGACTTCTGAACTGACAGATGCAGAGAAATTTTTACAGTCCAATACTTATAAGTTTTTTCAATCAGATGCGTATCAGAAGCTCAAAGATCTTTTTGCAGGTATGGCGGCAGCACCCACAGATGGTTCGGGATGGGATGCGCTTGCAAGTGGTGTGAAGCATCTTAATGAAGGTGATAAACAAAGAGGGCAGGTTAACCAGACTGTCGATTATTTAAAGTCCAAAGGCTACAGCGAAGAAGAAGCTGCTGTCATGGCACGGAATCCTCAAATGCTTAGTGCATTGCTAACAGGTGATACTTCTAAGTTACCTCTGGGGCATCAATGGTATACCAATCCACAGACAGGTGAACGTGAAGCGAGACCGATTAAAGGGTCTCTACAGGAACTTGAGTATAATCAGAAAAAACGAGACATAGAAGAGTGGGAAATAAATAAGAGAGAGGCTGCTGATAGAGCAGCATATGAAATTAATAATACTGTGGGTGCAATTGATAAGGCTCTTGATATTATAGAGAAGAATCCCAAACGGGCTACAGGTACGATTGGTTCTGTAGCTCAAATTTTACCAACGACTGATGCAAGAACTTTAAAAAATCAATTAAAACAACTTGAAGGTGGTATCTTTAATCAAGTGATTGCAGGGATTAAAGCGCAAAGTAAGAATGGAACCGTAGGTGTTGGACCGTTATCTAATGAAGAAAGCAGGCGAATAGTAGAATCTTATGGTTCTTTAGATATTAGCGATAACCCAGAAGAATTATATCAAAGGCTTTTAAATATTAAATATATGTTTGATCGTTTTAAAGAACTGAATGATGAGGAAATTTATAGGTTATCGAGAGGAATGGAAGTAAGACGGCGTAAAAAAGACGCTTCTCAATCTTTTACTAATCAGTCGATGTCGCAAAGAGGTGTTGAAAACTTGCCAACTATAAGTAGCAGAGAAGACATTAAAAAACTTTCTATTGGAGATAGAGCATCCATTCGGCACGGTAACGATATGTATGAAATTATTAGGGATAGATAAATGGTCCATTATAATAATACTCATCAAGATTTTCCAGATTTTGGTTCTGGAATAAGAGTTATACGCCGTATCCCTAAAGATGAATACGAAACATCACCCCAACATCCCGAAATAAGTGGGAGTGAAGCTTTTTGGAACTCTTTAAAGCATGGTTTGAGTTTTAATTTAGATGATGAAATTGCGGGGATCACAGCGGCAGGACGTGATTCTGATGATGAGTTGGCAATAAAGGCTTTTGCGAAGGGGCTTATCAACTATTGGACTGGAGATAAGAAAACCATAGAAAAATATGAGAAAGAAGCTAATAGAATACGTGATTATTATCGTAGGATGAGTGATCAACATTATTGGACTTCTTTTGCTGGAAATGCTTTAGGGTCGGCAATCCCTTCACTTGCGACTTTAGGGGGAGGATTATTAGCCTCAGGAGCACGCTTTGTAGCGCCTACACTTGCAAGGAATGT
>NZ_JBHIOO010000080.1:0-1563 GCF_042195585.1 Bartonella sp. AS69XJJH
AAACTGGGGATATTGATGTATTAACCATTGACGGGCTAAACAGTTTTGTTTAGAGGTTTTTTCATATAAATGTGGGGGAGAGATCTTCAGCAGTTAAAATAAAGCAGTTTTGGGTGTCACTTTTTTGGTAACAGAGGCATGTGCTTTTGTTAAAAGCGTCATAGGGCAGTGGCTGTTTTGAGTGGGCTTGTTAGAGGTTCCATGAAGTTTTTTTAAAGAATGCTTCATGAAGTGTGCAAAGCGGGGGCAATCTGTATTGTTTTCTGTATTTTTACGCCAGAGTTCTCTTTTGAGAATTTTTCGTGCCATTGTTGTTTTCTTTGGCTTGTTTACAGGTGTAAGTGTTTATGCGCGGTCATCGGCTATTTTTCATTCCCCAACCGATAATTTTTCTCGCCAACAATCAGAAAAGCAGCAATTAGAAAGAATTGAGAAATTACGGTCTTTAACGCCTAAAAGGATCAAGACGCCTTCAGAGCAAAATCCAGAAACGCTTTTGGGTGGGAAACAATGTTTTCCCATTCATGCTCTTGTTGTTGAGGGAGTGCATCATGTCAAAAAGCGCTCTATATCAGCCGTAACAGAGCCTTATATTGGAAGATGTATCGGGCTTGTCGATATTCAGCTCTTAATCAAGAAGTTAACCAAAGTTTATTTGGATCAAGGCTATGTAACGGCGCGTTTTTACATTCCTGATCAAGATATCAAAAACAGCAAGACGCTCAAATTTGTTGTCGTTGAGGGCAAACTTTCAGATATTTACTATAATGGTTCACCGGCGTCTCGTTATAACAATGTTGTGTGGAGTGCTTTTCCTGGGCTGAAAGGTCATGTTTTGAACATGCGCGATATTGAACAGGGGCTTGATCAGATCAACCGTTTGAGTTCAGCGCACGCTCAAAGTGAACTTCTTCCAGGGAGTGAAGAAGGGAGCACCATTGTCAATATTAACAATCATCCCGATAAAACTTTCAAGGTTACTGTTTCTCATGACAATATGGGGCAATCCTCTACAGGTTATGCGCGTTATAGTGCGGGCTTGAGGGTAGAAAATATTTTAGGGATGAATGATGCGTGGGATTTTAACTATCAGCGCAGTCAGACAGATTATTGGGGTGGGAGCAAGCAAGAAGGACATAGTAATAATCTTTCAGCGAGTGTGAGTATTCCGTACGGTTATTGGACCTTTGGATTGAATGGCACTGTTTATAATTACCAAAGTATTATTCCTGGCAATTTTACCGATATTGAGACGACGGGGGATTCCAGTGAGTTGCACGCCAGTACAAGCAGGGTTCTTTACCGTGATGGTGTTTCCCTTACAACCTTGAATTTGGGTCTTTCTTATAAAAGAACCAACAATTACCTTCTTGGCAATAAGATTGAAGTGGGCAGCCGTCAATATAGTGTCGCCAATTTTGGGATTTCGCATTCTCGCCAGATGTTGGGGGGAACGTGGACTTTTGATGTGAGTTATTTGCAAGGGATCCCCTTGTTTCATTCTGTCAAGAAGCACGATCCAGGAGCAGGGGATGCGGAGCCACAATTTGCCAAATTTACCGG
>NZ_JBHIOO010000081.1:0-1558 GCF_042195585.1 Bartonella sp. AS69XJJH
GTTTCTCAAACAATTCTGTCGCATCAAAATGTTGCCATTCAAGCACAACCAGAAACAAATGCCCCCGTTCATTTTGGACAACTTTTAGCTCATGGCAAGGCAAATATTGAGGGCGGGGCGGTTGACTTTTCTTCGCTGATGACGGGTGAAGAAGCTGTTTTAAAGGTTGGCAGCCTTGATGCAGGCACACTGATGACAGGTGTCGTTTCTACGGGCGGTTCAGGGGATCTTATTTTAGATAAAAAGGGCTTTCTTTTGATTACAGCAAAAGAAGGGGTGAAGGTTGGGCAGATTGCCAGTGGTGGCAATATTGAAATTTTTGCAGGCAACGACATTTATTATGATCAGGTCATTGGCTATGGCACAGCTACATTGACATCGGTATCAGGAGAGATCAGTGTTGAGAATGTGCTGTCTGCTAAGGGGGATGTGAGGTTGACGGCAACAACTCTCGATTTAAGCAATAATCGTTCTCATATTTACACGCCGCAAACGCTGTATTTAGTTGCAGATCATATTGATGTCTCGGGCAGCGAATTGACTTATGGTGGTTTAGACTTTCAAAGCACCAATGCCCTTGATATTCACAATGCACGGCTTCAAGCCGTGACAGATGAGGGGGGGACTGGAGATATTCTTTTTGTTGCTCCAAGCGTTATGGTTGATGAGACAACTTCTGTTTTAGCAGCACGAGATTTCGTGATCAAAACGGGAGAGCTTGGAAATAGCGGTCAATTGGCATCGGGGCAGGATTTAATCTTTAGCGTGACGGGGGATGTGACCAACAACAAAACGGGCTTAATTTATGTGAAGGGCAATGGTGTTTTACAAGTTGATGGTGCTTTGCTCAATGATTTTGGCACCATAATGACAGAAGGTGATTTATCTTTCACCAATGCAGCTGGCAGCGGAAAAAGCCTTTCGCTTGTGAACAAAGCAGGCTTTATTCAAGCTGGTGGAAACTTAAATATCCAAACCAACACCCTGAAAAACGAAGCTGATAGCACGCCTGTCATCATGGAAAAAACGGAATATAGCGATATTTCTTTCCAAAGACCAAAGGGTTCTGATCAACTCAGTGATGGGATGTTATATCAGGAGGACCCCAATCTTTGGGGAAAGGGGCACGAATATCAAGAAGATAAACTAATAGGAAAAGGGCATGTAGAACTTTTTTTGGATATTCCACTTTGGGCGAGCAAAGAAGGAACCTATGGCACTGCAATTTCAAGCGATGGAATAGTTTATAAGGCATTCACTTGGAAACATAAGTCTATAAAGAAGGAATTGTCTGTACACCGGTATCAATGGAATGGTGATAGGTGGGGGGTCTTATCCCCAAATGAACACTGGTCACATATGACAGAAAAGACTGTCACACAAGCATTTTCGCATAAACCAACTGTTTCGGGGGTAATACAATCTAGTGGCAACCTCATCATTAACGCTGATACCATTGACAACCATTATAGCTCTATGAGAGCAGGGGGGAATGCTGATATCCACGCCAATGTGCTGACCAATTTAGGGGCAACGGCTTATAAAAAAACCTATCTTG
>NZ_JBHIOO010000082.1:0-1537 GCF_042195585.1 Bartonella sp. AS69XJJH
AGAATGGGATGCGATGCGCCCGCAAACGATTGCCGTCTCTGCGACACCAGGACGCTGGGAAATAGAACAATCTCACGGCACTTTTGCAGAACAAATTATTCGTCCAACAGGGCTTGTTGACCCACCAACAGAGGTGCGTCCAGCCAGAAATCAAGTCGATGATGTTGTGAATGAAATTCGTAAAACAATTCAAAAAGGCTACCGTACATTGGTAACAGTTCTCACAAAGCGTATGGCCGAGGACTTAACTGAATATCTCCACGAACAAGATATTCGCGTACGCTATATGCATTCTGACATTGATACATTAGAACGCATTGAAATTCTACGCGATCTGCGGCTTGGCACCTTTGATGTCCTCATCGGTATCAACTTGCTCCGAGAAGGCTTAGATATTCCAGAATGTGGTTTTGTTGCCATTCTAGATGCCGATAAAGAAGGCTTTTTGCGCTCTGAAACCTCCCTTATACAAACAATCGGACGTGCTGCACGTAACGTAGATGGCCGTGTTATCCTCTATGCAGATACAATCACAGGCTCCATAGAACGAGCCTTACAGGAGACACAAAGACGTCGACAAAAACAAATAGCCTATAATGAAGAACACCATATCACACCGAAAAGTATCAAAAAAAATATCGGAGATATTCTCAATTCAGGCTATGAAAACAACCATATTCGCACAAATATTCCTGATGTCATCGAGAAAAAAAATATGGTTGGCAAAAATTTAGCTTCTCATATTAAACACCTTGAAAAATTAATGCATGAAGCAGCTACTGATCTCAACTTTGAAGAAGCAGCGCGACTTCGCGATGAAATCAAACAATTACAAAAGATAGAACTAGAAATCGCTGAGAACCCCTTAACACATCATAGCGAACAATCCACCCATGAGCCCGTGTTACAACCAAGTCTTTTCTCCAAACCAGACCTTGCACACATGGGACCAACCATGGACACTGGTATTTTGGAAAGTCGAAAAGGAAAATCTCGTAAAAACACTCCTAATCAAGCAACAATAAAACGAAAAAAAACGCAATCAACAAAGAAGTAGAAAATTTCAAACCGCCTAAAATAATCTTCAGCTCATCTAAAAAAAGACTAAAGCTCAAAAGCAAACAGCATTATCCGAAAAATAGACAACCTCAAACATCAAGGGTGCTCTCATTTGTCAAAAACACCATAAGAGAGAACATTTTACAAAAAATGTCTAAAATTTATTGACTTTTTAAGCAATTTTTCTTGTTAAACCGCGTTATAAAAAATCCCTAAAAATGTAAAAAACTTCTAAACTCTAAAAAAGCAGACAAATTTAAAGAGAGTATCTGATATATAGATATATCAAAAAATTGCTCACAATATATTATCTTTATACAGTTATACTCTGACATCGAACTCAAATATTATTTAGCCTCACAAGAGAATATTCAAATAGGACACTGTTCTATCACACAAATAAAGTAAAACAAGACTTTATCATAGTATCATAAGCCTATGATAAAAAATGATAACTTTTATTCATACATCTATTGTT
>NZ_JBHIOO010000083.1:0-1468 GCF_042195585.1 Bartonella sp. AS69XJJH
GAAATAGTAGCATTATCACTAATTACGGCATTACCATAAACATGCCCACAGACCTTAGCGTTATCATGAATTTTTGCGTTATCATAAATATGAGCGGTTGTATCAAAAACCAATGCCTTGCCATTAACGATAGCATTGCCATACACCTTGGCACCTCTAAAGATTTTAGCATCATTATAAATTTTAGCATTTTCATAAACAGTTGCATCGAAAAGAACCGCGGCATTATCATAGACCCAGCAATTGCCATCATGGGATAAGTTACTTTCATTTTCAATAAAACCGCCGAGGTCCCCCGCCTTAACATCATCAAAATCTCTTAGAGCACGTATGCGGTGTAAAGTAAGACCATCAAAAGTGAAGTTTTCATTAGTAAATTCATATTTTTTAGATACAGTTGTAGTGGTCATAGGTAACTCCTAATCTAATATTCAAACAAATTTTAAGTGAAATGGTTATAAGGAGGCGCCCCCGCCGCGCCCGCGCCGTTATTTAAGCTGTTTTCCTATGAGCACGACACATAACAAAGCAAATTTCACCATAAGGAGAAAGGCGTTCTGTATAAACATTATTCATTGTGTCACCACAAATATTCTTAGTAACAATAGCCATGCCACATGCATTGGCATTTTCATAAACATGCACTTTACTTACAATTTTTGCACTATCGAAAACATGGGCATTATCATACACATGGGCATTGGCAAAAACCTTTGCTGAATCGTAGACGCGAGCATTACCATATACAAAACCACCAACACCTGCATTGCCATAAACCTGCGCATTTTCGTAAACACGACCAGGGCTCACAACAATGGCCTGATCACCAACCCAGCAATTACCATCATGGGAAAGATTTTCTTCAGATTCAATATAGCCACCAAGTTGACCAGCTTTAACATCACCAAAATCTCTTAACGCCTTAATGCGATAAAGTTTTTTACCCTCACGAAGAATTGTTTGATTGGTGAGTTGATATTTTTTTACAGAATTTTGCATAATAATTACCTCGTATTTTAACATTTTGATTGACAACCCATAAGGGCGCCGGGCGCTCAAAACACGGATACGAGACCGTCGTTACACTTTCCCCTATGAAGGGTATTGTATAGTATAACCACACCCGGCAAAATCGTTATATGCCAATAAAAGCACAAAAGAAAGCCAGTATATTTTAGAAACATGGGAAGAGGTCGTTTCGTAACCTATCCGCTCGTATTACAGTGTTTTGAGCACTTGTCGATCTTTCTAAACGAACTTTTCTTTAATGTCAATACGTATTTTTTATTTTTTTCACTTTTTTTCATTTTGATATTTACCTAATTGAATATCAAGTGCTTTTTCTAGCTCTCTGTCTATATCATCACTTGATAATGGATAACCTCTCTCAAAATCATTCGTTATCTCACAAATCAACTGATCACCATTTGTACGTTGTTTGATTTCCCTATTCACCTCATCTATCAAC
>NZ_JBHIOO010000084.1:0-1417 GCF_042195585.1 Bartonella sp. AS69XJJH
TCCTTTTGAGTCATAATTAATGACATCATTAGTCAAATATTGATTTTTGTTATTTGAAAAATAGATTAGTCAGAATTAGCAAGAAAACAGGGCTTTCTAGCCACATTAAAGGCTTGATATTTTACTGAAATTTTAGGGGATATTTTTGAATTTTAGACGCAATACGACTACTGCCATGTTGTCACTAAATACGATTTTTCATGCATTGTCAATAGAAAAAATCTATATTTTGTATTTTTTTTATTTTTTGATCAAAACTTAGTATTTTAAAAGCTGCTTTTTAATTTTCTATAAATAACAACATATTTGTTGCATTTAAACATTTTAGATGTTATATTATATTTATGAACAGTCAAGAATTAAAAAGATATCTTACAAAACATGGTTGCAGTTTTATCTCAGGGAAAGGCGGCCATTTGCTTGTAAAGCGTGGTTCTAAAAAAACGGTTTTGCCAATGCATGGTGCGCGGAAAGAATTAGGAACAGGATTAGTTCAAAAGATTCTTAAAGATCTTGACCTAAAGTAAGTCTGAATATGGAGATATAAATGAAATATGCACTTAAATTTATCAGAGATGACAATGATACTCTTCTTGTCATTTGCAAAGATTTTCAGGAATTTATTACCTATGGTAACGACGAAAAAGAAGCTTTAGAAAATGCTAAAAACGCGCTTTTAACAGTCATTATGGGTCGTTTTCAAGATCGTGAAGTCGTTTCTTTTGGAGTTCGTGATACTGCTTATCCTTTTGTTGAAGTATCTTCATTGGTCACTTTAAAGATCGCAATACATAACGCTATGGTTGAAAAAGACTTACGCAAAGCTGATCTCGTACGTCTTTTAAAACTTCACCCAATACAAATTGACCGATTGTTGGATTTAAACCACGCAACAAAATTAGATGCTTTAGAATCCACTCTCATTGCTCTTGGAAAAGAGATCACTATCAATGTTCAAAATGCTGCTTAAAATTTAGCGGTTTTTTGTAAAATGTTTATGAAGTGCATTCAGAGCAACATACAGCGAACCGACAAGATGTGGCAGTGATTGATCTTCACGAACAAGATACTGTAGTGCGGCATAAAGGTTATGCTGTCTATAAAGGCATTGCGCTTCTTTTAGCACCTCTTTCATTGCTTCATAGTAATGAGTAGTTTTTTCAATCCATTGTTTTTTTGCCTCTTCATTAAAAGATGGAGTAAAGTCATCATAAATTGCATTTGGTAAGGCTTTTGCACAGAGGTAATTATTTCTCACTTCAAGATATTTTTGTGCAGCATCATACTGATCTTGGTTAATCACACCTTGCAGATAAAGCCGCCCAATATAGGTACCGGACAGCGGATTTTTAGCCTCTTCTATGGTCAAACAGAAGCGTTTGGCACGCATTTCAATTGCCAATTTATCCATGGGTTC
>NZ_JBHIOO010000085.1:0-1406 GCF_042195585.1 Bartonella sp. AS69XJJH
TTGAAAAGACCCGTTGCCGTTTTCGTTTCTACCCTTTGATAATTTGAAGAAACATAAGACCCTTTTACCCATAATCCTGCTTCTGCTGCTCGACGGTTGGCTAAACCCGCAAGAGGTTTCCCACCCACCTTATTCCATTTCTGTAATTCTAAGGGTACGGCTTCATAATCACCTTGATTAAGCTTCTTCAACAATGTTGACTTGCAAAAAGCAGTGGTTCCTACATTATAGCAAAACGAGACCAATGCCGCGAATTGGAAATCCGTTAATGAAACCGTGACCGATTTCTCAACCGCATTCTCAAATTGCTTTAAGTCTTCACAAAGGATTTCTTCTGCTTGCTCTTGTGTGATCTGCATGCCTTTTTTGACAAGGGGGTGCCCCGCATTACTGGTGTGACCATAACCAATCGTCCAAACACATGCCGTATCTCTGTAAGCCTCTAAACGTAAACCTTCCCATTGTTTGATAAGCTCTAATCCTTCTTTCGATATCTTTCTCATCTGACGCTCCATAAAAAAAGCCCCACAAAAGTGAGGCTGGATAAAAATGTTTTTTTATGATCTCTATTGACTATGCTCTTTGATCAGTTGCTCGACTTCTTCAACACGAAAGCCAAGTTGAAAGAGCGGCGCATATTCGCTTTCCTGTAATTCATACTGACAACGCTTTTCTACAAAATCACCATTTGAATCAAACGGCATGGTTGTTGTTAGACAAACCTTATGCGTGTCATCTTCAATCCCCTCTTCTCCCTCTCCAAGCTCTTTGACAAAGACCCAATAAAAACGCATTGCTAAAAGATGCTCTAGCCTTCTTACGGTTTCAACCTTATCAAATTCAAGCATATTCAGATAATCTTCCTTGCTATTTAAATGCTCTGGATAATCTATCATCTACCCCTCCTAAACAAAACAGCGTGGGCGGCTACAGCCACGGGCGCATAATTGCTCATTGCCGCTACCAAAAGATACCGTTCCTCGCGTAAACGATCCAATATCCGTTCCATTGTTCCAACTGCCTCCTCCAGCCAAACCTCTCATTTCTAACCTAGCCTGTCCTCTATTGGATATTTGCATTGGAAAAGTTCCTTCTAAATGTTGCCAAACATAACCACAACCATCCTCACATCCTATATGCGAGATCATACGCCTATTCGCCGTATCAACATGACCTCCTGAAACTTTAGGAGAAGGCGCTTTTTTGCCTTGAATGCTGGTCTTTTCATTGCTCCCATACATCGCAGAGGAAAATTCCTCATCATTCAACAAGGACTTCCTAACACGCAACATATCTGTTACATGCTCTGTATAGCTACGGTTCGTTGTGATAGGAACATTATACGCCGAGCGCGTATCTTCACCTGTGCCTGACTGAAGATAAATATCAACCCAAAGGTCTGTAGA
>NZ_JBHIOO010000086.1:0-1381 GCF_042195585.1 Bartonella sp. AS69XJJH
CACTTTCACAAGAAGCAGTGACTTTTATGAAAAATGTTGAAGCTGGTCGTGATAGTTATTCAAAGATACCAGAGCAGATCAATCAAGAGTTTTTAAAGCTACAAAGTGCTTTAGATAAGCGTTTTGGACAGGATGCCATTCATAAACAAGACTTTGACTTGTCAAAAGCAATACCCCAAAATCAGCCGCAAGATAAAAAGCTTGTGAACGAGCTTCAAACAGCAGTTAAATTCTTGCAACAGAGACAACAGGAGCAAATCAATGCGATAGCGCGTGCAATATCAAAAGATGTGATACGGTAAGGTAAGGAATGAAAACTTGCTTCTATAGCTTATTTAAGCTATAATAAATATCAACAAAGGAGAATTTTATGTTGAGTGAAGAGGAGATTAAACGACGTCGCTTTGATGCTAAAAATGCATTAGCAAGCCAACGTTTAGAGGGATTGGAACCAGATTCACAAGTTGTTGCTCAAGTAGAGCGTTATATTATAGGTGAACTTGAAATAAGTGATATTATCGAAGATTATATAGAGCGGGTAAACCGTGGAGAAGTATAAAGGAGGCGTTGATCCTTATACTGATGCTGAAACTGGTGTGATGTATAATCGGTTTGGTATTAAAGATAAAGCTACGCTAAAGTCTGTAGAGTCTACTCTCACTTATGCAAGATCTCTTGAACTTAAGCGTACTCCTATTAGGGGTAAGTTTGATCTCAATCATATGAAAGACATTCACAAGAAGCTATTTGGTGATGTCTATGAATGGGCAGGAGAGATCCGTTCAATAGATATTACCAAAGGTGGTTGTTTATTTGCTTATCATCATCAGATTGAAAGCTACACACCGAAGATTACACAGCAGCTTGCCAAAGAACAATATCTGCGTGGTCTTGATGCGGATAAATTCAGCCAGAGAGCTGGATATTACATGGGTGAAATAAATGCGTTGCATCCGTTTCGAGAGGGAAATGGACGTACTCAGCGTGAATTTATTGGCCAACTTGCTCGTGAAGCTGGTTATAATATCAACTGGGACTGTATCACGCGAGAGGAAATGACAAAGGCATCAATTGAGGCACTTTATGGTACTTCTGAATTACTGTCTGAGCTTATTCGTAAGAACCTTACTGAATTTACAAAAAATAAAAATGTTGACGTTTTGCAAGGTCTAGGAGAAAAAGTTTCCTATTACATTGAGAGCAATAAAGAATTATCGCAAAAACAAAAGGAAAAAATTACGACCCTTTTGGAGAATACAAAGACAGCTTTTAGCAGACTTCAAAAAGAAGATCCCAAGGGTGAGCAATCACAAAAAGAGTTGAATGTTGCATCAAAAGCAACAGAACGAGAACCATACCTTGCTGCTTATACGGATAACTC
>NZ_JBHIOO010000087.1:0-1380 GCF_042195585.1 Bartonella sp. AS69XJJH
ACATTCCTTGCAAGTGTAGGCGCTACAAAGCGTGCTCCTGAGGCTAATAATCCTCCCCCTAAAGTCGCAAGTGAAGGTAAAGAAGCCCCTACAACATTTCCTAACAAAGACGTCCAATAATGCGTATCACTCATCTTACGTTGATAATCGCGTATTCTATTGGCTTCTTTCTCATACTTCTCTCTGGATTGCTTATCTCCACTCCAATAGTTGATAAGCCCATTCCAAAAAGCCTTTATTGCCCACTCATCATCAGAAACACGTCCTGCCGCTGTAATCCCCGCAATTTCATCATCTAAATTAAAACTCAAACCATGCTTTAAAGAATTCCAAAAAGCTTCACTTTGTGTAATCTCTGGAGAGAGTGGAGTATTTTCATAAGAAGGATTGGCATATTCTAAAACAGAACCTAAATTGATAAAATTTGGACCAAGTTCTGATATTTTTTTACCTTGATTGTTCGTAGCACCTAATGCACGATCAACTACAAGAGAATTCTTATTGTTAATCATTTAGCCCTCTTGTAAACTTGACCATTGTAAATAAACTCAACCCCAATAGGCATTTTATTAGCTTGTTCTGTGCTGCTTACAGTTGTAAAATTTGCAACATTCCCTTGTGACCCCGCCTGATTGGTAGAATTTTGGCTATTTCCTGCCATAACGGCATTTCTCATATTATTTTCTGTAGCCTCAATATGACCTAATACAATACCTTGTACTTCAGGGTTCAGTCTTGATAAAACATCTTTTATTGTTGACAAACGCCGTTTAAGCTCTCGTGTAGACATACGTAAATTTAATTTCCCAAGAGACTCTTTTAACATTTCAATATCTTTATCGCTAACATTTCCAAGTCCTACCGTCCCTCTTTGCGATAACATTTTCATTTGATCTATACGGTCAAGCCCTATACGAGATTGTATTGATTCCAAAATCTGTCGTACATCCGATTGTTCGGACGTTGAGAACGCGTAGCTAGCAGCTAAAGCTATATTACCTGTCGCCTTATTTTTAAAATTCTCAAGGTATTCCTGCACATAATCAATATCTTCTAGCAAAACCTTTGCATACACATTTTTATGTTGACGTAAAGCAGCTTCTCGTTCTTTGTCCAGATACGCCTTCCCACCAGGGTGATAAACCACTCTCTTCCCCGTTGGTGATGTTGGGTCATCAATTAACGAACTTCCATCATTGTAATGTTTTATGCTATCTGTACTACCTGTTAGCAATGCGCTAAGCATTTGAGGATTCCGTGCCATGACAGCAGCTTCTTCATCACTGTAGCCTTTGGACTTTAAATATTCGACGGTCTGGTTAACCTGTCCTCTTTGCTTATCTCCTTCATTAAGATGCTTCACACCACTTGCAAGCGCAT
>NZ_JBHIOO010000088.1:0-1330 GCF_042195585.1 Bartonella sp. AS69XJJH
CATATCCCAAGAACTGGTCAAAAAGACTTTTGCCATTACCCTCTACCAAAAGGACGTAAATCCACATTAAAGCCCGTGATATGTTTCCACGTAACACCTTCAGGAATCCGCAATTTAAAGCAGTGATAGCGATTGCGTGAACGCCCGTGATAAGCGCCTGTCATAAAAGAACATATCCTCTCCTTATGCCATATGATCGGTGTCTGATTATTGCGAAGACGACGTTCTCCTATGCTTAAAAGACCTTCTGTCGTATCAACTTCAGCAAACATCTTCGTGATAAAGCTAAAACTTCCATCCGGTGCCCCCATCTCTTGCGAAACAACCGTTGCCTCCATCGGGGATCCTGTAAACATAACAAGCCGATTGTTTTCATCAAAAGCACCAAGCATTGGAGAGCCACTTTGCCAACGGGGGCTGTCTAAAGAAGCCGGCAATGCCTCAAGATTGAGCGAAATCTCATCTAACTGTTCTAAAGTATAACCTGTTGTAAACACTGGAAACAACGTGAAAAAATTTCCCTGTAGTGTCGACCATTTCTGTAAACCCCAATCATAAACAAAGGTCGTTTGCTCGTTATTCCCTCTCTTTAAGGACCAATAAATCCGGTTATCAATGGGGTCTATCACCGCTTGCATCTCATCAAGAGCAAGCTTATCAAATGTTTTAAAAACCGTTCTATCAACCTTTTCAAAGCCTATTGGTAAAAGTTGACCTTCCAAACTCATTTGATAAAAACCACCATCACCAGCAAAAAAGGCATCACTCCCTCGACATGCTATAGAGGCTGCACTTCTTGCTCCACGCTTGTCTTGTAGCTTTTGAAAAATGAACGGTACCTTAGACCCTAACGTAAAAGAACCGGCATAAACAGCAGAACGTAGAAAAACGATTGGATTGCTCGATTCTGTTGCACCCTGCACATGTTCACCATCATTAAAGTCATGATAATAACAATCTTTAACACCAACCGTCCAATGGGTCGCATCATTGAGACCTGACCAATGGATACGATTAGGATTATCTGTCAATTGCATCAAACAAACAAAATCGCCCCAAACCTTCACCAAACCTGCTTTGGGGGGATTGCCTCCTAAATCTTCAAATCGTTGGGAATTGCGAACCTTGAAAACTTGCGGTTTATCATTTTTATTCACCGCAATGACAGCATCACCGAACAACACAAACGACCATTTGTTCTCATCATTTGCCTGATACGTCACACCACTTTGGCTAATGTCTTTCCAACCACGCGTTTGACTATCATAACTGTAAAGCTTTTGCTTGCCTCCTACGATTATCTTAACACCATTACCGCTTCTAAAGGCGA
>NZ_JBHIOO010000089.1:0-1283 GCF_042195585.1 Bartonella sp. AS69XJJH
AAAGCAGGCGCCCCCCGCACCTGCTATTTTATTTACGCAACATCCTCATACTCATGACGATAATAATCATCTTCACTACCAAATCTTGGAATTGCCTCATCATGAATTTGATCATCTTCAGTTAAAGAGGCTGCGCTATGAATATAAGAATCCCCTGAGACAAGAGCACCACAAACCACGGCATCATCGAATACACGCGATTCATCACAAATATAAGCACCATCACTTATTTTTGCATTGCCACCAACATGAGCATTATCACAAATAACAGATTCATCAGAAATACGAGCATGCCCACTTACAGAGGCATTATCATAAATTTTTGCATTACCTTCAATTACAACAGCGTTTTGAATATGGGCGTTGCCATAAACCTCACAATAATCATTTATTGTCATGCCTTCAAAAATAGCATTACCATAAATTTGAGCATCGCCATAAACGTCTACAAAAAAGCTTTTCACTTTACCATTTTCATAAACCCGTGCATTTTGAAAGACGCGTGCTTTATCGTAAACCCAGCAATTTCCGTCATGAGAGAGGTTATCTTCCTTTTCAATATAACCTCCAAGATCCCCTTTTTTGACATCATCAAAATCTCTTAAGGCTCTAATTCGCTTTAAGAAATGACCATCGATATATTCACAATCATCAATAAATTCATATTTTTTGGAGATAGCGTTCATAATGAACTCCTTTAGGTTATAATGTTTTGAATTGACTCCTATAAAGGCGTCGGGCGCTCAAAACACAGCCTAAAGTCTGTTGTTATGCTTTCCCCGTAAGGGTATTATATGACATAACTACACCCGACAAAATCATTATACGTTTTTAAAACATAAAAGACAGTCAGTTTTTGAAAAGCAAAGAAAGATTGTTTCGTAATCTATTCGCTTTAGGATTAGTGTTTTGATCACTTAAGTATTTATATAGCAAAATACCCATTTATTGTCAACTGTTTTTTGGTGTTTTTTATAATATTTTCAAATATTTATCTCATAAAATAGCTTATAATTTTTATCTCTTTCTTTTGTAGTATATGCCCCTAAAAGCTCACCCTTTTAATCATGATTTCGGAGCCGCGTGAGAAGGACAAAACAAGCCGTTAGGTTCTTTGTCAAGGACGCCGTTAGGCGCCATGTAATGGTTTCCTTGACACTAAGAACCAAGGATTGTTAGTCCTCTCATTAAACGCGGATCTGATGTCATGATTTTGGTGAGCGTTCCAGAGAGTTTGAGAGGCAGATAGCCTCTCATTAAAAAGTATAAAAGATCTAATAAAA
>NZ_JBHIOO010000090.1:0-1236 GCF_042195585.1 Bartonella sp. AS69XJJH
CCGACCGCCGTTGCTACAAATCTTTTTTGCCCTTTTTGTTTACGTTTTTTTAAAAACATCTGGTTTAATATCCCCTTGCTTAAATCCATAACTTTACCAATGGGTTTATTTGCCTCAAAATGGACCATACAGAAGCGTTTTTAATTTCAATATGGTTTTTATCATAAAATCTTTAAATCGCTCTGTATGGTGCCTTTCTGTCAATTTAAACGCATATCTATTCTCAAAACGTTCAGCAAATTTCACTACTTTGCTGTTCTCTTAGGAGATTTTAGATACATTTTCACTATTGAAGCTCCCCCCAAAAGCTCTGCTTTCAAATTTCTGCAATATTCTGCAAGCTCTGCTCCTGTTGGCATAAATGTTTTCGAAAAGCCCTTTGCTTTTCCGCATATGATATCCTTAACAGCCTGCTTTAGAGCGTATTCTGAAGCATCTGATAAGGCTATGCTGTAATTTAAAGCGATAACATTCGGGTCCATATTTGCTGGTATTTTTAGACCTGAAAGCAAATAAGCAGCTGCCTCGATATGTTCAACCGTAACTTTCCGTGAAAGCAATGCTTGTAAACGATTACAATCTTGTAAAACTTGCACTTCCTCCTCCTGCGTCAACGGCTTTCCATGCATAGAGATTGGAGGATACACACTCCGGTCCACTCTCTTGGCAAATGCTTGCAAATGAACTGATAGCCTCTCTATTTCTGATGCATTCTGATCCATAAGGATCGCTAGTGGTAATTGCTGATTTGAGTGTACTGAAGCTTTGTGAAAGGCTGTTTGTGAAGTTGTTTGTTGAGAGCTTATAGCGTTCGTTTGCATATCGTTTCTCCTGTTCTAATTTCTTGGCTAGCGTTCCATTCTGGTTAATAATCCAACCACACCAAGCACTTTGCCAATCGCGATTGTTTGCATTTCGACATGGGTTGGCTTTCCAATGAAGTTTAAATCTTTCGAATTCTAATAACGCCTCATCATGCGTTAAGCCTTTATCGATTGCGTATTGCAAATCGGGTTTAAAATCTTCTGGTACGCTTCCAAGCTCTTTTTTCCCCTTACTTCGCTTGGCTTTCTTAGGAACGTTCTCTTGCTCGTGAATGATTGGTTGGTTGATTTGCTCTGATTGGCTTTCAACATCACACTCGATTGGCTCGTCAACCAAATCGGTTGTTTCTAAATCTTCAAAATCAATTTCTTTTTTTAATAAAACGTTAGTTTTATTTTTTTTATATATATT
>NZ_JBHIOO010000091.1:0-1224 GCF_042195585.1 Bartonella sp. AS69XJJH
AAGTTAGGATTTGATTTGATGATCTTTATCCAACCGTCGATAGAAACAACGGGTATGATGCCGCCGCCTTTTTTAGGGAGTGCATAGATTTCTTTTGTTAAAGGGTTAAGTCCATAAGTATTGGCAACAAAAAGAAAAACGGCAAATTCTGCATCATTGATGACACTAGCATTTTTATATCCAATACAAGTTTTTATGATTGTTTCTCGAAATTCTTCAGCAGAAAATCCATATTTTCTTGCTATTTCTGTTAAAAGAGTGGAATTTTTCATCTTGATTTCCTACATTGCGCGCAATTCACCCGTGGCGTGAATCACGCTTGTGTTAAAAGGCTGGTTGGTTGTTAGAAAGTGCTTATACGCTCTGTATTTTCCTAGGGATATGTTCGGCTTTTCTATTATAACTAATATGTGTGTTTCCTGAAATACATGTGTTACCACATACAACAGCTTCACCACCAATATGAGCTTTTTCACAAATTGTGGCATTACCGTGAATTTCGGCTATTCCGTAAATTAGCATTTCCATAAATACGTGCATTACATGAGATACGTGCTCGTCCAAATACTTGTGCATTCTCATAAATTTGAGCATTACTGCAAACCTTTGCCCTATCTCCAACCCAACAATCGCCCTCATGAGAGAGGTTGCCTTCATGCTCTATAAAACCGCCAAGATCACCTTTCTTGATGTTTCCAAAGTCTCTCAGTGCACGGATGCGACGAACTAGGCGACGATAGAGCATGTCTATTTCATCAGTAAATTCGTATTTTCTCATCTGGTTTGTTCCCTAGTTGAGATTCTTCTATTGTCATCAATCCAGTAGTTCCAAAATACACATGCTTCACCGTAAATCTTTGCATTGCCATAAACATGGGCATTGCCACAAACATGGGCATTTCCAGAGATTTCTGCGTGACCGCCAATTTTAGCTTTTTCCGAAACATGTGCACCTTGGTGGATTGCGGTATTGCCATAAACCTTAGCCTTTCCAAAAACACGTGCATCATCTGCAATAAATGCGGATTCAAAAACACAAGCATCGTCAAAAATTTCTGCGTTCTTTGAAATTATTGCATTACCGCCAATCTTTGCATCATGGTATATTCGTGCATTACCAGAAACATTTGATTATGAAAATGCCTTATGATTATGAAAGCCTGCTTTTTTCACGCGTGCTTTATAGCTGTTATGTTCTTTATAGCCACCGCATCATTTTTCATT
>NZ_JBHIOO010000092.1:0-1220 GCF_042195585.1 Bartonella sp. AS69XJJH
AGTTTTTCATCAAACTTTTTGACCTCATTAGACAAATGAGTGTTCACATTCTGGACACTCGTATCAAGACCCGCAAAGGCGCTGCCAACATCGTTATACGAATTACTTACTACCTGACCATCTTTAGCAACATTAGAGATGTTATAAGTCGGAGCTGTAAAAACACCTTCCTTGAAGGACGAACCACCACCAAAATATGTTGCAACATCACCACCCAATTTATGAAGCTGGTTACCCGTTATCGCATCCGTAGAACCATCATTAATGGCCCCATCTAAAAGAGATGTAAGCTTGCTATTGCTTTTGCCTTCTTTCTCTCCATGCGTCGCTACAAAGGCATGTGCAGTCTCACTCCAATTCAAGGAATCACTCTTTGCTTCAGAAATATCTTTGCTAATTTCATTCTTAATATTCGTAATAGAATTATTCACATTCGCGAAAGAAGTACCTACACCAGCAAAAGCTGTTGACACATCATGGTAGTCTTTATCTTCTGTTTTGCCATCTTCGTTCACGCTCTTAACCGTGAAGGTAGGAGCGCTCCATTGGCCATTCTCATACTGAGCACTACCACCTAAAGACTTCGCAACCTCACCACCCAATTTATGGAGCTGGTTACCCGTTACCGCATCCGTGGAACCATCCTTAATGACCCCATCCAAAAGAGATGTAAGCCTGCTATTGCTTTTGCTATCTTCCTTGCCATGCGTCGCTACAAAGGCACCTTTATCCTTATCCCACAACAATGCATCAGCTTGAGCGGTGGTAATCTCATTGGTAATCTCTTTATGAAGATCCGTGAATGAAGTTCCTACACCGGCAAACGCTGAAGCCACATCTGTATAGCTCTCCTCACTCTCACTACCATCAGATTTTATTATCTTAACTGTAAACTTAGGTGTACTCCATTGGCCATTCTCATACTGAGCGCCACCACCTAAAGACTGCGCAACCTCACCACCCAATTTATGAAGCTGATTACCCGTTACCGCATCCGTGGAGCCATCCTTAATGACCCCATCTAAAAGAGATGTAAGCTTGCTGTTAGCTTTCGCATCTCCTGCTCCATGCGTCGCTACAAAGGCATGTGCAGCGTCACTCCATAACAAAGCATCACCATTAACCGCCTGAGTAATATTACTGAGTTTTTCATCAAACTTTTTGACCTCATTAGACAAATGAGTGTTCACATTCTGGACACTCGTATCAAGACCCGCAAA
>NZ_JBHIOO010000093.1:0-1212 GCF_042195585.1 Bartonella sp. AS69XJJH
ATCCCATTGGAAAGCCTAATAGCTTAGACTTGTTTTTCTTTTCTCCACCTCATGCGTAAAGAGAAGGATAGGTGCATGGAGGGGATAAATTTGCACGTCAACATCAAGGATTTTACAACCGCATCAAAGGCTTTCTGATCAAATATTGCTAAAAACTTAGATCCCTTGCCTTTCTTAATAAAGTGAATACGAAGTTTAAATTCTATTGTCATCTTGCTCTCCAAATCAATGAAGAGACTATAACAAGCATCACCATGCTCGATAAGACTGACACTGTCAGTCAAAAAGGGCTTTAAAAGGGCTTTGAACGAGCGATAAAAGGACTTAAAAACATATAAGCCTGCTTATAGAACAGCTATCCATTTGACTTCTGTCGTATCTTGGTTACTTGTGCATCCATTTATTCTTTCCATAATCTTATAAGAACAGCACCATCCGCTCCAGCACCGCTGTCATATTCATCCCTACTAGCACCGGCACCTCCGCCCCCAAAACCACGCCCTGCTTTTCCTGAAGGAAAGCCACCTTTTGCCGTTCCTCCACCACCTCCCCTTGATGTATCGCCTCCAGCATCACCTCCGTTACCACTTTTGTTTCCTACAATTCCTTCAATTCCTTTCGTCCCAGCATAACCATTTCCTCCTTTGGCAAGTCCTAGGAGATCATCTGTTGCCCAACCAAAATTTCCACCAATGCCCCCAGTTCCACCAGTGCCTGAATAGTAATAAGTATTTCCCCTTGATATACTATAATAAGCACCCCCACCACCATGTCCCCCTGTAGCGGTAATAAAATTTTTGCCAACGGTTGTTGTTCCTCCAGAGTTTCCTGTCGCACCATGCTTTGCAACAGAAGTTCCTCCTTTACCAATGATGATATCCTCATGCCCGTTTAAACTGGATTTATAGCCATACCACACGGAACAACCTCCGCCGCCGCCGCCGCCGCCATCACCATAAGACCAAGAGGAACCACCACTACCTCCACCGCCCCATGCTTGGATTTCTACTTTGGTTTTATCGGTTACCCAATCTGGCCATTGAATTTTCCCATCCTGTGTATAAAGTAACTCAGCATCAACAAGCGCAGACCAATTAATGACTTTATTACTCAAAGCTTTTTTTAAGATCTTTTTTGTTTCTGCTAAGATAGCTGCATCCACTTGTGATTTGGTATAAATAAGGTCACCATCTACTTTCAGCGGTCCTTTCA
>NZ_JBHIOO010000094.1:0-1179 GCF_042195585.1 Bartonella sp. AS69XJJH
TTTTCTGCTTTTTCCGATTCAGATGATGATGCTCTGTCACTGTCATCCATATGGATAAAGTTTTCATCATCATCAATTTCTTCTGGTTCTCGTGCATCAGCAGCGGCTTTTTGGTCGTCTCCCACATCTGTTTCTAAGCCATTGGCTGCACCTGCTTCATCCCGTGCGCTGTATTTAAAATCCCAAGAGATGCAATGTTTCTCATGAATAACAACAATAGGGAGTGTTTCACCGGTGATGGCTTTGCCTTCACCCCGTTTGGCGAGCACAAGTTTGCCATCAACGGGCTTTGCTACCGCATCATATTCTTCTGCAAGGCGTGTGGCAAAAGCCATATCGCTTTCAGTCGTTTGGTCAATGTGACGCACAACGATTTTTGCAAGAGAAGGATCAACCTTTGGTGTATAGCCATTACGCTCTGCTATCTCTTGAACAATACTGCCAAGGGTTTGCTGGTGATAGGATTGGCTTTTTGGAGTTCTGTAAGACGTGTTCATTGATGCGGCGCGCCCTGTAACACTTAAGCTTTGCGGTGGGCTGCTTACAGAGATTTCGTCTATCAGATAGGCTCCCATATCGCGGTTTTTACCACCTTCATAACCAAGTGTTATGGAAATAACTGTCCCGATAAGAGGAATATCAAGAAAGCCGTTATCACTGTCACGCGCACGGTCATCAAGCTCTATAGTGATACGGTCACTTTTGTTTTCTGCTTCATCGGTAATTTCAATTGATAAAACATAATCCATGAGGGTTTTTGTGATGTCTTCTCCATTTGCCAAAACCGTGCAAAAAGGTTTCATGATTTGCTACCCCAAATTCTGATCACTGGTGTGGCTTTCGGATAGGGGAGGGTTGGTAAGAGTATCGTGATACCTGCTTTTAAAATGGGTCCATAGTCTGCAAGTCCCAAATTCGCTGCATAGACGCGTTCAACAGCAAGTGCTTGCTGACCTTTGGCATAGTATTTCCAGCAAATGGCATCTACCATATCGCCATCTTTGGTCATATAAAGGTCACTCATAGATCTTCACCATATTCTCTCAATTTTATCGTAAATTCTTGTTTTTTGGGGGTGCCGTTATGATGAAAAACGCTTTGCTTTTCCTCTACGGAAAGAATGACAAACTTACCTAAGATTTTGCCTTGACCGGTCACAAGAATATGAGGTCCCATATG
>NZ_JBHIOO010000095.1:0-1174 GCF_042195585.1 Bartonella sp. AS69XJJH
TAAAGAGGAATTCCATGGACTTTACAGTGTTCACGCAACTTTTCAATAAAATTGATCAGATAACAAAAACATATGTCACGGATATTTCCTCAAAAACAATAGCTACAATTACACCCTTTGTATCAATCGGTATCACAATCGCTTTCATCATCTATGGTTGGCTCATCATTCGGGGCGCTATAGATATGCCTCTCTCCGGATTTGTAAATCGTTTCCTACGGATAAGTATTATTACTTCAATAGCTCTTACCACAGGACTTTATCAGAATGAAATTGCCAATTTGATAACACAAATGCCCTATGAGTTATCAAAAGCGCTCATAACAAATCCACTCAATGATACACAATTAATGAATTTACTGGACAAAGCAGCAACCAAAGGATTTCAATATGCAGGCCGTCTTTTCCAAGAAACCGTCTTCTTCGAAGGCAATGGACTGCTTTACAGTCTCTTAGGTATCATCATCTTGCTGGCAACAAGCCTCGTAGTCGCAATCGGTGGTGGTCTCGTGCTCCTGACAAAAATCGCTATTACACTTCTCGTAGGATGGGGTCCACTCTTCATCGTTGCTTTACTCTGGCAACCAACTCATCGCCTTTTCGAGCAATGGATAATCCAAGTCATCAATTATATAATCCTCTTCCTACTCTTGGCGACTGTATTTAATCTGATGATGAATATCTTTGCAAACTATTTGAGCGATATGAAACTCGATTACGACCAGAATGTAAGCTTCATGTTTGGGGGAGCTATCGTCTTGTCTATTATATCCATCATGCTGTTACTCAAACTATCAAGCGTTGCCAATTCTCTCGCAAAAGGAATTACATTTGGACATCTATGGAGACATAGAAACTAGAGGATATAAAAGTAATGATTCTCGTAACAGCCCCCTTAATATCCATATGACAAAACAACGAGGATATCCAATCCTAAAGTAGAAAATATTCGCACTGAAATTGAGCTATTTTCATAAATTAAAACATGAAATTAAGAAAAGATAAATTATCGCAAACTATACACTTTACTTTAGTGTCAAAATTATAATAATGAAAATAAATATCAGGATGCATATAACAGTAAAAAGAGTTATATTAAAATGAAAAATATCATTCTTGTAATTTTGATTGCAAACCTTTTATCGGCTTGTGCATTAGCACCAAAGCTAAAACA
>NZ_JBHIOO010000096.1:0-1136 GCF_042195585.1 Bartonella sp. AS69XJJH
CGGCTTGCCGCCACTCCAAGAGCACTTTGAACACCATGAAGGCTTTTTGTCATGTTTTTGACAGCAGCAGAAAAGCGCGGAATACTCAATCTCAGTGAGAGTGTTTTTGACAATGTATCGAATTTTTTTTGAAGATGTTTAAGAGGTGCGGTGAGTTTATCTTCAAGAGATAATCTCACCTTTGCATCAGCAACTTTTTCACTCATTTTGTCTTATACCTTTCTACTGCTTGATTTCGCCAAAAGACCAATTCTTCCAGTTCCATTTCCATCATGTCTGAAAGTGTCCAATGAAAAACAATGGCAATATCGGCTATGAGTTTCTCGGCAGTTTCGCAGTCTTGGAAGCCCGCCGACTTGAAAAAAAATCTATAATCTCACGAAGATCTTCCATGTCATAAGGATCAATTTCCTCAACGGCATCTATGGGCCAGCCAGAAAGGCGTGAAGTAATGAAATCTAACTGATCAGCATCGTCTTCCTTAAAGGTCGCTTTTAAGTCTTTATATTTCGGGCGCCGTAAGGTGATTTCGGTGTGCTCTTTTCCTTCAAAGGTAACGGGTATCAGTAATTTATGTGTAATGCTTGTTTGGACTGTCATTTTTATAATCCTATATTTACTCTATGGTCTGCTAATTGATTGACGCCATTGAATTTTCTCACCAAGTTAAGGACGTCTATCTCAACGATTTCAACGTCTTTTTGGACATATTTGAAATACTGTAATGTGAATGTTGCTGTGGATGTTGCTTTGCTCCCCGGTTGCCATTCTGCCATTTCAAAGCCTTTGCATAGTCCTCTCATGGTAATGACAACACCTTCTGCTGGTGTGCCTTGGGCTTGCATTGAACTGCGCAATGAAATGTTGACATCAGTGCGCCCCAACAGTGCCATTAACTCTGGAGAGCAATCAGAAATGGTCATGGTGAGAATGAGAGTTTCAAGACCAAGGTCAACTTCAATGGAGGAATCCATGCCTCCGCCACGATAATTTTCAACGACCAAACTCAAATTTGGTAGTGTTACGCTTTCACATTTTGCTTGATAGGGAATGCCGTCAACAAAAATGTTAAAATATTTCAAAACTCTTGGTAAAACGGGGATAGCCATTAAAAGATCTCCTCTAAATAATCATTC
>NZ_JBHIOO010000097.1:0-1136 GCF_042195585.1 Bartonella sp. AS69XJJH
CGGCTTGCCGCCACTCCAAGAGCACTTTGAACACCATGAAGGCTTTTTGTCATGTTTTTGACAGCAGCAGAAAAGCGTGGAATACTCAATCTCAGTGAGAGTGTTTTTGACAATGTATCGAATTTTTTTTGAAGATGTTTAAGAGGTGCAGTGAGCTGATCTTCAAGAGACAATCTCACCTTTGCATCAGCAACTTTTTCACTCATTTTGTCTTATACCTTTCTGCTGCTTGTTTTCGCCAGAATATTAACTCTTGCGGTTCCATTTCCATCATGTCCGGAAGAGACCAATGAAAAACAATGGCGATATCGGCTATGAGTTTAGCGGCGGTTTCCCAGTCGAGGTGTCCCGCCGCTTGATAAAAGACTCCAAAATCTCTCCAATGCTTGCCAAATCATTGATGTCGAGTTCACCAACAGCCTCATGCGGCCATTCAGAAAGGCGTGTGATCATAGCTATTGTTTGCTCTATGCCTTCTTTTTTGTCGATTGCTTGCACATCTTTTGTTTTGGGGCGATGTAAGGTGATTTCGGTGTGTTCTTTTCCTTCAAAGGTAACCGGTACAAGTAATTTATGTGTAATGCTTGTTTGTACTGTCATTTTTATAATCCTATATTTACTCTATGGTCTGCTAATTGATTGATACCATTGAATTTTCTCACCAAGTTAAGGACATCTATCTCAACAATTTCAACATCCTTTTGAACATATTTGAAATACTGCAATGTGAAGGTAGCTGTGGATGTTGCTTTGCTTCCCGGTTGCCATTCTGCCATTTCAAAGCTTTTGCATAGTCCTCTCATGGTAATGACAATACCTTCTGCAGGTGTGCCTTGTGCTTGCATTGAACTGCGCAATGAAATGTCGACATCAGTGCGTCCCAACAGTGTCATTAATTCTGGAGAGCAATCAGAAATGGTCATGCTAAGCGTGAGGGTTTCAAGACCAAGATCAACCTCAATGGAGCTATCCATGCCTCCTCCACGATAGCTTTCAACAACCAAGTTCAAATTCGGTAATGTTACGCTTTCACATTTTGCTTGATAGGGAATACCGTCGACAAAAATGTTAAAATATTTCAAAACTCTTGGTAAAACGGGGATAGCCATTAAAAGATCTCCTCTAAATAATCATTC
>NZ_JBHIOO010000098.1:0-1119 GCF_042195585.1 Bartonella sp. AS69XJJH
TCTTTCGTCTAGATACAATACGCCTAAGTACAGCAATGTCATTAAATACGATTTGCAACAATTTGTCAACACAAAAAGAACATTATTTGCTTTAGCTTTTATATATATTTTTTCTATGTCCAACAGCCAAAACTAATACTACAAGCTCCTTATCATAAAGATCACAGAGTATCCTATAATCTCCTACACGATATCTCCACAAACCCGATAACTGACCTCTTAAAGGCTTTCCTACTGCACGTACATCTTCAAGAGAAGCAATCTGTTTATCTAAAAAATCAACAATTCGCCGCGCTTCTTTTTTATCGCATTTTTTTAAAAAACTGAGAGCTTTTTTTTCATATCTAATCGTCCAAGCCAAGCTCTTTCCTCACCTCTTCAGAGCTATAAAAAGTACCCTCTCCCCTTCGAATGCGCTCTCTTACTTGTGAAGCTAAATAATAATCCTCCGCTTCCTCTATTCCACGTTCAATAATCTCTCGCAGATAAAAAGACTTCGTACGCCCTGTCTTCGCAACTAAATTATTCAAACGCGTTTCAAGTTCGCTAGGCAACCGAATAGATATTGTCATAACGCAATCCTCACATTTGTATTCACTGTAATACAAATATAACGAATTGTACAGAAAAACGTTTCACATCATGCTACAAAAACTACATAAAACATTTATCATTCACTTTTTTGATCAAAATGTTTCTGAAGCACATTAAGAGCAACACGCAGCGAATTCACAAGGTGTGGTAGCATTTGATCTTCTATCACGAGGTTCTGTAGCGCTGCATAAAGATTATACTGTCTATAGAGGCATTGGGCTTCTTTTAGTGCCTCTTGCGTATTGAAAAACTGCTCTGTAGCAAATTCTACCCATTTGTCTCTTGCCTTATCATCAGAAGATGATGGCATTTCATCGTAAACAGCACTTGGCAAGCCTTTTGCACACAAATAGTCGTTTCTTATCTGTAAATACTGTTGCGCGGCATCATATTGCTCTTGAGTAAGCACGCCTTGCAAGCAAAGCCGCCCGATATAGGTACCAGAAAGTGGATTTTTTGCCTCTTGTAGCGTTAAACCGAAGCGCTTTGCACGCATTTCTATTGCCAATTTATCAACGGCTTCAC
>NZ_JBHIOO010000099.1:0-1068 GCF_042195585.1 Bartonella sp. AS69XJJH
AGCCCACTGTTCCAAGAGAACATGTCGCTGTTCTAAAAAATCCGTTCGCATGTAGGCTTTCGTCACTGAACTCCCAACTGTATGTGCAAGAACAGTTTCAGCAATCTCAAATGGTGTTGATGTTGTCTCTGCTATCCAATCCCGTAAGCTTGAACGAAAACCATGGGGACGATAAGTCAAGCCGCAAACTGTCATATACTTTGCCATGGTAGCATCAGAAATGGGGTTGCCTTTAAGACCAGAAAAGAGAAAACCATTCTTTTCAAAGGGGAGAGTTTTTTCAATAACTCTCAAAGCTTCATCACTTAGTGGCACACGAAAGTCTGAAACTTTCCCTACAATACCTTTCATGTTTTCTTTTGGTATCGTCCATATATTTTTGTCAATTTGTTCAAGACGCAAATAGCGCAATGGATATGACCGTGCTCCCGTCAAAATGAGTAACTTCAGTGCTAAATTTGAAAGGATCTTATCATCCAAGCTTTGATAAAATGCCGGAACCTCTTGCCATGGCATAGCAGGAATATTTGTTGATGTCGCACGTGGTTTTCCTAAAAGCGCGCGTGCCTTCATACAAGCTTGTAGATCAACATCTAGACCAAGAGCCGCAGCATATTTCAAACAAATATTGATACGGTTAAGTGCTTTTCTTGCCGTATCTGCTTTTTCATGCCAAAGGGGTGCGAGAACATTGCGAATGATATTGGCTGTTAATTTTTCTATAGGTAAATTACCAATGTGTGGAATCACGTGCAACTCTAATGGAGAAAACCATCGGCCGTTTTTACCTTCATTTTTCAACTCTGCTTTTTTGCTTTCAAAAGCTGCTTTTGCAATTTCTTGAAAAATATTGCTTTGCTGTTTTAAAATAGTCTGTTCTCGAAAGACAATAGGATCATTGCCTTCTTTAAGAATATCACTATAATATCTTGTAAGCTCACGCGCTTCTTTTAAAGAGAGTTTCGTAACAGGACCAAGTCCCATTTCACGGCGCTTATTGTGGTGCGTATAACGAAAAAACCAAGAGCGTGTATTGTCTTTTCGAACATTTAACCATAGCCCTGCCCC
>NZ_JBHIOO010000100.1:0-1063 GCF_042195585.1 Bartonella sp. AS69XJJH
GCTTCGGTTTAACGCTACAAGAGGCAAAAAATCCACTTTCTGGTACCTATATCGGGCGGCTTTGCTTGCAAGGCGTGATTACTCAAGAGCAATATGATGCCGCGCAACAATATCTACAGATAAGGAATAATTACCTTTGCGCAAAAGGCTTGCCAAGCGCTGTTTATGATGATGTGTCTACAAATTCAGACCCCAATAGTCTTGAACAGTGGGTTCAAAAAGCGACGCGCCATTATCAATCCATGCAAGAGGTAATAAAAGAAGCGCAATGCCTCTATAGACAGTGTAATCTTTATACAGCGCTACAGTACCTCGTTATAGAAGACCAAATGCTACCACATCTTGTGAATTCATTACGAGTTGCTCTTAATGCGCTTCAAAAGCATTTTGCATTAGACAATTCTCCAAATAAATTTGATCAACGCTATGGTTAATATTAATCCCAATATTACTCCACAAATTCCTAACAAATATTTTCTTATATAGATTAGAACTGATAACCCTATAATTATTATTCCTATTGTTATATTCCACATAAAAAGTGCAATTATACCACCCACTATACCACCAAATAAAAGCGGCATTCCACAAGTCATAAAAGCTATATCTTTGATATTAAACTGTTCTCCATCTTCACGCATCATTTTTATTATCCAACATGATATGCCAAAGCTCGTGAGTGACATAGCTAGCAATAGAGCAGCTACTTTGTCTTGTAGATCATTTCCCACAAGGTTAGAATTAAATGTTATAACTAAAGGAAGGAATGGAACAAACGTTGGTAAAAATAGTACAGTGCAGTATGCAACTATTTCTTTCCCTTGTTTTTTAAAGGCACGTATTGCATAGAATAGCATTAATAAGAAAAATGCTATCAAAGCTCCAATAAAACATAGATTTTCTGTAATCATTATCTCCTCTTTTTTGACGATCCACTGTTTAAAACCTCCCTAACAGATTCCCCTTGAATATATCAATATGTGTTATTTTTGTGTTGACAAATTGTTGCAAATCGTATTTAATGACATTGCTGTACTTAGGCGTATTGTATCTAGACGAAAGA
>NZ_JBHIOO010000101.1:0-1062 GCF_042195585.1 Bartonella sp. AS69XJJH
ATCTGATCAATTTTATTGAAAAGTTGCGTGAACACTGTAAAGTCCATGGAATTCCTCTTTAGCGAATTTTCAACTTTTTATCACCTTGAAACATAGATATATGCTAAACGTGTCATTTTCATTTATACATTACCTAAGTATTTGCATTACGATATCTTGGCTTTGATAAAATCTTTGTGCCTCTCTGAATTGTTCAGATAGTACTGAACTTTCTACATCGGCTTTTGTTTTCATGAAAAAAAGCAAATCTTGTAAAGAGCTTTAGTGGCTAAAATCTTATTTGAGGCACACGTGTGAGGGCATTGTTCATAACTCTTTTATACAATATACGTTTTTGCATTTCGATAAGAAACTCTTCATTATTGCTTAAATTTCTGACCATTTGTAGCTTTGTATATTCATTTTGGAGCATGGCTGACATGTTTCTGATACGTGTTTGCAGCTCGAAAACTTCTCTCAGATCTTTTGTTTCATCTATATCTTTTAAGAAACCGGCAATTTGTGTAAAGCGGTTCTCTGCATCTTGGAAAGTTTGCAAACTTACAGCTTTATCGATAATTCCACTATATTGAAGACGCTTATTAAGCCTATCGTATAGTATATTATGTTGTACGAACGGGAGGATGACTCTCCACTCATCTCCGTTAACTTCAGTTATAAGGTGTTCGAAATAAGAATGACCTTTGAAGTTTTTGCTATATAAACCCTTGTATGTTTTGTGGGGAGATGGGTAAAAAGGCGAATGTTGTAATAAAAATTTCGATAATTCGTCTCTTTTTATTTTTTTATTTCCTGTTATAGACTGATGGATTTTTTCCGCGTTTTCGATCTGGTCTTCGGTTACTTTAATTTGTTGTTTTAATAAGTCAATAATTTTCAGATATTCTGCTTTTGAAATAGGGGAAGGAATTTGAGCAGTTGAACCTTGAGTCCCAGAACCCCAACTAAAGTTAGACGTTAGAGTTAAATTTATGATTCCCAAAAGGGTAATCATTCCTGTTATAATAAATCGCTTTTTCATATATTTGCTCGCTTGATTTCGGCAGGGATTGTTTTATTAAT
>NZ_JBHIOO010000102.1:0-1048 GCF_042195585.1 Bartonella sp. AS69XJJH
CCATTCCAAATTTTATCAAACGTTTATCACATTAGATTGTGAGGGTATCTTTATGTGCAAAAAATATGAATTAACTAGTGAAATTAAACAAATTAAAGATAGGATTACTAAACAGATTACAACTCTTTATCGCATTCGTGCTTTAAAAGATTTTGATGATATCAAAGCTGGCGATCTAGGCGGCTTTATTGAAAAGGAAAGCAACCTCTCTCATAATGGCAATTGCTGGGTCTATGATAATGCATGGGTTTATGGCTATGCCCGTGTTTATGAAAATGCAAAAATACGCCATTTTTCTCAGGTCTGTGGTCATGTCTATGGCAATGCGGAGGTCTATGGAAAGGCTTTTATCTCTCAATATGCTAAAGTTTATGACAATGCTTGTGTCTATAGTAATGCACGTATATCTGGCTATGTTTATGGCAATGCCCATGTGAGTGGAAGCGCTCGTATTTATACAGAAGCCCATGTTTATGATAATGCGCATATTTCTTATAATGCTTGGGTTTATAATTATGCAAGGGTTTATGGGCATGCTCAGGTTTCTGGCTCTGTCTGTGTTTACAGCCATGCCAAGATTTATAACCATGCTATTGTCAAAGGTCATGCTAAAATTTATGGCAAGGTTTATGGCAATGTTATTGTAAGTGGCTATGCTGAGATTTATGGCTCTGTTTATGGCAATGCCAAGGTTTCATATCATGCCAAGGTCTGGGGTAAAGCCTATGGCAATGCAAAATTAAACAGTCAAAGTAAAGTAAGTGTCGTTCCTAAAAAATGTGAGGTTTATGAAAATGATAATATTATCAAAATTACGGATACAGACAAATAAATGACACGCATGGGGGGGCGCCTTTAATGGCTATAAACGCATATAAAATGCATTGCTAATAAACATATCATAAAAGAGAGAGTTTAAAAAAGAAAGCCGTGCCAAGTAATATGACGCGGCTTTCAAATGTCTATTCTAATGATTAAAATGAATCATCCACAATGGAGTAATGAATGCATATATACAAAACGTATCATATTGCAAGCGCTCTATGAG
>NZ_JBHIOO010000103.1:0-1041 GCF_042195585.1 Bartonella sp. AS69XJJH
TACACGTAGTTTAATAAATATATCTATTTACACACTACAATGCTTAGTTAAAAACCAAAAGTAAAATTTCCGATTTTATAAAACTGTTCAGATTACGTTGTCTCTTCTCAACGTTCGATAAAATCAACAAAAACATCAAAAAATCATTGAAAAAGGCGCGTAACAATGACTCATGTCTGCTCACCATTGAGATATCCAGGCGGTAAGGCTGCACTGTATGGAAAAATCAAAGAAATATTTGAGAAAAATGCATTAAATGGCTGTTCCTATAGAGAGCCATTTGCTGGCGGGTGCGGACTTGCTCTAAAGCTTCTTTTTAATGGTGATGTTAAAGATATTTACATTAACGATATTGATCTGTTCATTTGGAGCTTTTGGTATTGCGTTTTGCACAAGACAGAAGAATTAATAGAAAAAATCAATACAACGACCATTAACTTAGAAGAATGGTACATACAAAAAGAAATTTCTCCTGCAAGTGCAGATGTGCTTAGCGCAGGATTTGCAGCACTCTTTTTAAATCGCACAAATAGATCTGGAATTATTAAAAATGCTGGACCAATTGGAGGGAAAGGACAAAGCGGTGCCTATAAAATAGATTGCCGATTTAACAAAGAGAATATAATTGAACGCATTCTTCGCATAAGTGAACAAAAAGATAAAATACATTTAACTCGTTTAAATGCACGGGAATTTTTGCTACGTTATGGAACTGATGAAAACACCTTTTTTTATATGGACCCTCCTTATTTTAAAAAAGGAAAAGGGCTTTACACTTCGTTTTACAAAGCTAATGATCATAATAATTTAGAGAATGTCATCTCCCAACATGTGACAGCGCCTTGGCTAATTACTTATGACAACGTTGAAGAAATTAAATTTTTGTATAGGCAATATCTCTCAATAGAATTTAGCTTACAATATTCTCTACAAGAGAAAAGGCAAGCTACCGAATTGATGATTTTTTCACCTAAAATCAAAGTACCTCAATTTTTAGAAAAGAATATAGGCTCGCTTCTCAAAGCAGCTTAATTGCAGATT
>NZ_JBHIOO010000104.1:0-987 GCF_042195585.1 Bartonella sp. AS69XJJH
TTTCGAGATTATTGGCGTTCAAAAGCTGGAGCAAATGCAACCAAAATCGATTGGCAAGCAACATGGCGTAACTGGGTGCGCAAAGCTATCGAGAATTTAGAAAAAACAAAAAACACGAACAACAATGGTGGAAACAATGGAAACTTTTCAAAAGATCAAAGAACTCGCGGTGGTACCGGAGAGACAATCCGTAATCTTATCGGTGCAACACAGCTTAGTGACGCCTCTACAAGATACCGTGCAACAGATAGAGAAATGTGTAACTCTGGAGTTACCATGGACCTTGATCAATGGCAGTCAATTGACAAAAAACCTAGAGAAACAAGCTTTAGAAGCTTATCAGACTGTTCAAAACTTACTTACCTTGAAAGCATCTGTTGAAGACATAGCAGAGGCTCTTGATGTGCTTGAAGGTGGTTTGACAATGCAAAAAGTTTCAAATGCAGAAGCGCGTGCAAAGGCTTATATCGCTGCTCTTAACGGCATTTCACTCTGGTCTTTATTGCAAGCCGTTAAAAATCTTATACGTGGTGAGGCAAAAGGCATGTCCACAACATTTGTCCCCTCTTGTGCTGATCTTGCGCAGTATTGTCGCGATTTAGAAAGCAGGCTTTATGGTGCTGCTGAGAAAGTTTTTATAGCTGTTGAAAATACGCGGAACAAAGCACTGGGTGGTAAACGTATTTCATTCATGAGAATAGGCAAGCCTAGTGAAGAGCAACATAACAGCAGCAATTCTAAAGCGGCTTAAAACAGCAAAATAGTGAAAAGTGCTGATCATTTTACGATTAGACATGCGTTTAAATCGATAAAAAGGTACCTTACAAAGCGATTTAAAGATTTTATGATAAATCCAACATCTACAATATAAAACGCTCTGTATGATCAAATTTGAGACAAATAGACCAATTGGTAAAATTAGGATTAAAGCATGTTCATTTTAAAACATTTATTCTTAACAATCCGTAAACAACCCATGCGAAAAAA
>NZ_JBHIOO010000105.1:0-975 GCF_042195585.1 Bartonella sp. AS69XJJH
CTTTGCGCATATTGATGGAACACAAAGTGCCAAGAAGCGCAATGAAGCTCTTGATTGGTTAAAGGAAGATGCGGGGGAGCATGTCTGCCGTGTGCTCACCAATGTAAGATGTTTGTCTGAAGGAGTTGATGTTCCTGCTCTTGATGCGATCATGTTTTTACACCCGCGCAAAAGCCAAGTGGATGTGATACAGGCGGTGGGGCGTATTATGCGTCGTGCCAAGGGCAAGAAGAGAGGCTACATCATTCTACCCGTTGGGGTTCCTGCTGGGATTTCTGCTGAAGAGGCTTTAAAATACAACAAGAGATACAGTGTTGTTTGGCAAGTGATCAATGCTTTGCTTTCCCATGATGAGAATTTTGAAGTAACCCTTAACCAGATGATTTTAGATCAAGACGTAAGTCATACTTTAGAGATTGTTGCCTTAAAGAGTATGACCACGGTTGAAGATAAAATCCATGTTTATGAGAAACCAGAAAGCGCGGGGCTTGAGATTGGAAAAGCAGCTTATGAACCACAACGCTATATTCATAGCGTAACAGGAAGATTACCTTTTTATAAAGAGTTTCCCAATGCCCTTAAAACCCTTTTGGCTAAGAAATTTACCCTTGCCGATTACTGGGGCATATGGGCTGGCAATGTTGCTGAAATTGCTCAAAACCATATCAATCGTCTTAAAGATATACTTTCTGATGAAACCAGTGAAGCTTTTCATGCTTTTGAGAGTTTTTATAAAGAACTCAAAAACAACTTAAACAGTGAAATCAAACAAGAGGAAGCGCTTGAGATGTTAGGACAACATCTTGTGACGCGTCCCGTGTTTGAAGCTTTGTTTGAGGGCAATGAATTTGTGCAAAACAATGCCATTTCTCAAGCAATGGAAAAAATCTTAACAGAACTCGATAAAACCAATATTGAAGAGGTATCTCAAGAATTACAAGAGTTTTATGACAGCGTAAAATTCCGTGCCTCTGG
>NZ_JBHIOO010000106.1:0-949 GCF_042195585.1 Bartonella sp. AS69XJJH
GGCGAAAAAAATTATATCTACATACAAGGTCATATGTTAGACCCCATTAGTACAGTGATTGGTTACAATTGGCCTACGGCTTATGGGGTACGTTCCAAACCATATGATTCATTACATCCGTTAATTCTACCCCTCAGAGAGATGGGGGGAGCGATCATCGGCTATAATCCTAGTACCCATAATTGTTATGCTGATGCAAGTGCTAAGTGTAAAAATGATTACGGTTCATTTGATTTTATAAAATTTTATTCCACGAGAACAGGGAACAAAAAATGAAAATACGATTTAACTTATTGAGCCTGCTCATTCTATTAAGTATTACTGGATGTGATATGGACAAATCTCCTCCAGGGGAAGTATATGGGTGGATCAAGCCAGGAGCAGACTTTACCGAGGTAGGAAAAGCCTTATTAGAATGTGGCATGCCACATCTTAATTATCTTGAGGCTGAAAATCAAAAGCTCAGCAATAATGATAATGCAACAATTTATGCTTGTATGATTCAAGCAGGATTCCGTGACAGATATGGCGGTCCATCTTGGTGTGTGAATCATTGGAGGGAAAACCTTCCCATTTGTCGACCAGGCGCGGTCATTCCGAAACGAAGTGTTGAAAAGCGCTTAAACAGCCCTTTTTGTAAAAAATATAAAAATGCGGATGAATGCCAATCTTAAGTGATGATCAACAATCCGCCATCCTTGCCTTCGCTTGGAATGGCGCGATTGTTTTCTCAATCTAACATCTCAATATTGTTCACCGTTGTTTTAAGCAGCGGTGACAGGAAATATCAACAGGCTTATGAGCTTTTTTATTGTAAATAAATCCATTGAAAGAGGGGAATAATGAAGAAAATCTTAAAACTATTGAGTTGTATAGCTCTGTTAAGTATCACTGGATGTGTTAACTCAATTCCCTCACTTTCTCCAGCATTATGGAGAAATAAAATACT
>NZ_JBHIOO010000107.1:0-920 GCF_042195585.1 Bartonella sp. AS69XJJH
GGATTATGGGTAAAAGGGTCTTATGTTTCTTCAAATTATCAAAGGGTAGAAACGAAAACGGCAACGGGTCTTTTCAAGGTAGAAGCACTTGCCCCGATTATAGGGTCTTGTTCTGGTTTTGGCGGCTTGTTAGCAGGCAATGGACCGGTGCAATGGGCATTAGCAGGGATCATGGTTTTAGCGGCTGTAACGGGCATAGTGATTGTCGCCAAGCGGTTTCGGGAGCAACGCTTATGATTTTTTGGCTCAAGAAATATTCTCTTATGTTTACAGCGGCTTTAGCCGTTTTTTTTATGGCTTTAGCCAAGGCGTTTCACCTTGGCAAGCAAAGCGAACGGCAAAAGCAAACAGAGAATGCTTTAAAGACAGCAACAACGCGGCTTGAGGTAGAAAATGAAGTTAATCAAAAAAGTGATGCTGGTGTGCGCTCTGAACTTTCTCGTTGGGTGCGCGGCAAATAGGTCTGTTTCTTGTGTTGGCTGGTTGCCCATTTATTTGGATAACAAAGATGTTGCGGTCATCAGTTCCAACCTTGCAAGAGATATTTTGAAGCATAACAAGCAGGGAGCCCATTTATGTGGTTGGAAAGATGGTCAAGAAACGAAGCAGCAAAGATAAAGATCTTACAGAAAAAGAACAACAACTCCTTCACGAGATGATAGAGACCTATCAAGGTTTAAAGATGATGTCACGCATCATGAAATTGATAGCCTTCATTATCTTTATGTTTGTAATAGATTTTTCCCGTTTTGTGGACGCCATAGAGAATAGCTTCTCACACCTCAAAAAGTGGATAACAAAAAGTTAAATATCAAATCTCTCCTTTAAAAATATGATGAAACAAGAATTTACACAAACATTGTTTGCGTGGATGGGTGGTAAACACTA
Organism: Bartonella sp. AS69XJJH; assembly: GCF_042195585.1. Classification (NCBI taxonomy): domain Bacteria; kingdom Pseudomonadati; phylum Pseudomonadota; class Alphaproteobacteria; order Hyphomicrobiales; family Bartonellaceae; genus Bartonella; species Bartonella sp. AS69XJJH. The sequence continues at coordinate 889 of NZ_JBHIOO010000107.1, forward strand.
TCTACGTAAGAAAATTATACCGATTTTAAATA
>NZ_JBHIOO010000108.1:0-909 GCF_042195585.1 Bartonella sp. AS69XJJH
TAGGTTGTCTTCTTTCTCGATATAGCCTCCTAAATCACCTGCTTTAACATCACCAAAGTCTCTCAACGCGCGAATACGGTGAAGGGTTTTGCCATCAACTTCAATTGTTTCATCTGTCAGTTCGTATTTTTTTTCCATGGTTTATTGCCTCTCACCCTTATCTTAAAACAGTGTCATTTCCAGATACTTTTGTATTTCCGGTTACTTTGGCATTCTCGCAAACTAGTGCACCACCAAACACACGGGCATTTCCAGAGATTTCTGCGTGACCGCCAATTTTAGCTTTTTCAGAAACATGTGCACCTTGGTGGACTGCGGCATCGCCATAAACCTTAGCTTTTCCAAAAACACGTGCATCATCTGCAATACATGCGGATTCAAAAACACAAGCATCGTCAAAAATTTCTGCGTTCTGTGAAATTATTGCATTACCGCCAATCTTTGCATCATGGTATATTCGTGCATTACCAGAAATATAAGCTTCATCGCACACTTTCGCGTTCCCATAAATTTTTGCAAGTATGTGAACACGGGCATTACCGGAAACTTTTGCATGATTGAAAATGCGTGCACCACCCGAAATTTGTGCATCATCGAAAATTGTTGCGTTATCATAAACCAATGCACCATCTTTGATTAGTGCATTACCAGAAACTTCGGCATTCCCAAAAACCTTTGCACTATCTCCAACCCAGCAATTACCTTTATGACTTAGGTTGTCTTCTTTCTCGATATAGCCTCCTAAATCACCTTTCTCGACGTTTCCAAAGTCTCGTAATGCGCGAATGCGGTGGAGAGTTTTGCCCCCAACTTCGATTGTTTCATCAGTAAATTCGTATTTTTTTTCCATGGTTTTACTCCTTTAAGTTAGACTCTGCCTTTGTCGTTCTTGCAAAAGAACGGCATTGC
>NZ_JBHIOO010000109.1:0-902 GCF_042195585.1 Bartonella sp. AS69XJJH
GAAGGGGAAACCAAATCTGCTATCAGCGATGGGACTATCATCCTTACTGATACAACTGGACAGAGGGCGATGGGGCAAGATGCTGGACAAATCATTGATGCACTCAACCGCAACACCGCTACAGCCCACCAGGCAGTAGGACCGCTCAATGTCGCACCGCTTGAGGATATATTGCGTAATCGTTTAGGTATGAGAAATAAATGGGTAGATGAATGGTTTGATATATGGGATGGGGTTCGTAAAATGGCATTTTATGTTGACCATCCAGTGGGTGAGGTTGCGCATGATGAAAATGGCAATGTCCTCTATTTAACCGATGAAAATGGAAAACCTATAAAAGGCCGTGATGGAAAATATATCACTCTGTATCACTTTTTAAAGCCAGAGGAAGAAAAGCATTTACAAAAAGGCCCTAATGGTGCTGTTTATATGTTCTACAATGGCATTTTTAATTCACCAGATGATGCTGCGGGTAATGCTGTCCAATTGGCTGTTAATAAAAATGGTCCCCTTTATTTTACATACTTTCCCCAAGCTGACGATGTGCTGGTAGAATTAGGGGTAGCAGTTTATCAAAAGTTTTGGGAGGGTAGCACTTGGGGATTGAGTAATTCGACCAAGAAGTTCCAAGATTTTATCTATCGTTATGGCAATGACAATGCTATTGTTAGTGGGCATAGCCGGGGTACCTTAACAATACGCAATGGAGCAAATGACTTGCAAGAACATGGTATCCACAGTGTAGCCAAGAAAACAGACTTCTATCTTGTTGGAGCGGCTGCTCACATGCAATCGATGGCCAATACAGTAGATTATCTAAGCGATGGCGAAAAAAATTATATCTACATACAAGGTCATATGTTAGACCCCATTAGTACAGTGATTGGTTACAATTGGCCTAC
>NZ_JBHIOO010000110.1:0-897 GCF_042195585.1 Bartonella sp. AS69XJJH
CTTGAAGCTATTGAAGCAATCACTGACCTTTCCAAAAGTTTGCGCTCTGATTTTCGCCGTGGGACCTATGGTTATGATGTTCAAGCCATGGAAGGCAATATGTCACGCCTTGATGACAGCATGTTGGAGTATGAAAGCGGTGTTCGTTTAACAGCTGGAGGCACTTTGTTTTCCTTTGGGCGCACAACAGAAATCAATCACACACTCACAAGAGAAGAAGGCAGGCTTATTGGCAATTGGATAGATGATGGGGATGAAGAATTAAGCTGGAACCAAATCGATTATCCATGGGACATGGCAAATTTTCCGTGGTGTTCGGTCAAAAAACATGAACGCGATATACTGATGGCAGAGTGGTTTCATGGCCGCACGCTTTATCTCGTGTTAAGAGATAGCCAAGATGGCGTGATTGGCACTCGCAGATGCTATGCTGTAGCGCCTGTCGAACAGGCTTTGGAGGGGGTTTACAGCCATTCAGGCAATCACTATCAGCCCTCCCCGAGGGGCACGGCGCTTTTTCTGGCAGCCCGCACAGATTTTAACGATGTTGACGGCAAACAAGCAGCATTTGTTTCTATTCTCGTTCACGGCATTCCCAAACAAGATGTCCCCCTTGATATCCCTCTTGATATCCCTTTGGGCAAGCTTTGGTGTGACGCCAATGAACTAAATGGTGGTATCGAGATACTCAAAACGCCCATTAATATTCCTTTGCGTGCCGATGTTCGCGAACAATTCAAGATTTTATTGAGGTTTTAAGATGAAGCATGAAAGTGGTCTACCGTTTGCAATTGACAGATCTCGCGGCAAAGAGGAACAACAAAGTGTTGTCTTTTATGGCACGCGTCCCTTTATTCAAAGTGGTGAACTCAATGAAGTTCAAACCATTATAAGGGG
>NZ_JBHIOO010000111.1:0-897 GCF_042195585.1 Bartonella sp. AS69XJJH
CGTGAGATTGTTCTATTTCCCAGCGTCCTGGTGTCGCAGAGACGGCAATCGTTTGCGGGCGCATCGCATCCCATTCTATTCCCATGAAAAATTGATACAATCTCTTCCAGAAAAAGTTTTACCTTAGGCGATGATGTTTGTTTTATTTGCGGGCATGGTTCCAAAAGTAACATAGACTATGAGCACCAATGGAATCCTTTTCTTCAAGAGATTTGAGAGGGAGGACATCAAAAACCCGCTTTAGAGCGGGTTTTTCTCAATGTTAATTCAATTTACTGGAGCATAGCAGACATGATGTAAGCCATCATTGCCTCGAAAAGTTCCTGTTTTAGGGTTGAAGGAGCGGTATTTTTTCTTGCAATAGTTAAGCCAATCAGATTCGAATGATTGCTGGAGTGGCTCATATTCCACCGTTTGCTGCACTTGATATACCCTTTGATTTTGCGGAACTTTTTGATAAATTACCTGATCTTGTGGTGTGTCTTGATAGACAATTTGTGGCTGTTCTGGTTTTTTTAAAATTTTAATAAGAATTGCACCTGTTGCAAGAGCAAGAATACCCAATGCTAAAGCATTTCCTTGAATATTACTGTGTTTTGTCTTTTGGTGTTCGACATAATGATATGTCTTGCTTTCAACGTGATGATGTTGTTGTTCTCTCCATCTACGGCTGACATAATGACGCTTGTGGGGATCATCAAAAGAGTAATGTTTACTATGAAAAGAATGAGAGCTAAAATTGCGAGAGGGTAAACCAGCCTCTCTCCTCATATCATAGCTATGATACGATGCCATATCCGCAAGCGTTGCATTTAGCGGCATCAAAACGGTTGCCGTTGACATTGCTGATAATACCGCTAACCTGATCATCTTTTTCATCATGATGCTCCTTGTGTA
>NZ_JBHIOO010000112.1:0-891 GCF_042195585.1 Bartonella sp. AS69XJJH
CAAATGCGTTATTTGCATTTATACATTACCTAAGTATTTTCATCACGATATCTTGGCTTTGATAAAATCTTTGTGCCCCTCTGAATTGTTCAGATAGTACTGAACCTTCTACATCGGCTTTTGTTTTTATCGTATGGTAGGCATCCCTTTTTTTTCATGGTCAAAAATTTTCATATCAAGTTCGCGTCTTTTCCTTTTGATAAGTGATCGCTCGGCATTACGTAAATACGCTACCATTTGCATCTTTATAGATTCATTTTGGATCATTGCTAATGAACCATCAATATGTGCTTGAAGATCTGCAATGTCTTTCAGGTTTTCTTTTGTTTGAAGTTCATCGAATAACTCTTTAAGGTATTGAAAACGATTTTCTACGTTTTCAAAAGTTTTTAAAGTTAAAGCTTTATCTAGAGACGATATAAATTCTAAACGGGCAAAAATAGAGTTACCTACTTGATCAAAAGTCCCAGAAATTTTGTTTTCTTCCTCTAATACCTTCTGATATGATTCCCTTGAAAGCTTATCACTCTTATAGAACGATTCTGGCTCTTTGAGAAAAAAACTAGAAAAGTCTATTTTCTGAGGTCCAGTTTTCTGATTCTTTGTTATAGCTTGATAGGCTTTTTCTGTTTGTGAAAGTTGTTCTTTTTTTAACTCAAGCTGTTTTTTTAAGAGCTCAATAGCTTCCCCTTTTTTTAATAGCTTAATAAGCTCCAGATATTCTGCTGATAGGGCAGGTGGTGGGGTTGGGTTCTTCTGTGATGAGGGTTCGAAAGATACGGTTATCTCTGCATTTGCTGGAGCTAGATTCAGCATTCCCAAAAGGGTAATCATTCCTGTTATAATAAATCGCTTTTTCATATATTTGCTCGCTTGATTTCGGCAGGGATT
>NZ_JBHIOO010000113.1:0-879 GCF_042195585.1 Bartonella sp. AS69XJJH
GACATATGTTTTTGTTATCTGATCAATTTTATTGAAAAGTTGCGTGAACACTGTAAAGTCCATGGAATTCCTCTTTAACAAATTTTCAACTTTTTATCACCTTGAAACATAGATATATGCCAAATGCGTTATTTGCATTTATACATTACCTAAGTATTTTCATCACGATATCTTGGCTTTGATAAAATCTTTGTGCCTCTCTGAATTGTTCAGATAGTACTGAACTTTCTACAGTGGCTTTTGTTTTCATCGTATGATAGGCATCCCTTTTGTTTCATGGTTAAAAATTTTCATATCAAGTTCGCGTCTTTTCCTTTTGATAAGTGATTGCTCAGCCTCACGTAAATGCGCTACCATTTCCATCTTTATAAATTCATTTTGGATCATTGCTAATGAACCATCGATATGTGTTTGAAGATCTGCTGTATCTTTCAGGTTTTCTTTTTTTTGAATTTCATCTAATAGCTCTTTAAGGTATTGAAAACGATTTTCTACGTTTTCAAAAGTTTCTAAACTTACAGCTTTATCTTGTATCGATGCAAATTGTAAACGCCCCGAAATAGCTTTACCCATTTGATCAAAAGATCCAGAAATTTTGTTTTCTTCCTCTAATACCTTTTGATATGATTCCCTTGAAAGCTTATCACTCTTATAGAGCGATTCTGGCTCTTTGAGAAAAAAACTAGAAAAGTCTATTTTCTGAGATCCAGTTTTCTGATTCTTTGTTATAGCTTGATAGGTTTTTTCTGTTTGCGAAAGTTGTTCTTTTTTTAACTCAAGCTGTTTTGTTAAGAGCTCAATAATTTCTCCTTTTTTTAAAAGCTGAAGGATTTCCGAATATTCTGCTGATAGAGCAGGTTGTGGCGGTGGAGCAGGTTG
>NZ_JBHIOO010000114.1:0-875 GCF_042195585.1 Bartonella sp. AS69XJJH
TCAAATAAATCACGATAATCACGACGCAAATAAGCCTTCCCATCGCAAATTAACCAATCCTTTGGAATCCCGCGCATTCCAAAGGTTCCTATGAAACCCGTGGGATAAAGACTGCTTTCTTCTTCCAAAGGGATAGAGGTAGGATTAACGAGATGCCAATGATCTCCATTATAAACCAATGTATAAATGCACCCTTGTTGGATTTCGCCCCCTGATAAAGGACCAACCCCTAATTCCGTTGCTTTATAAACCGGCTTGCCATCTAAAGTATTTAAGACAATCGTGGTTGCTCCAACATTCTTACCCGTCGCCATAAAGCGCAAAACGATACCATTCTTATACTCTAAAAACCGTGAGGTGCTTGCAAGCCTTATCACACTCGTTTGTTGGACATGATCATTTGTAACAACCCCTTCAAGCTCTCCACCCGTGTCTGACAAATACTCACTTATCCTTTGCATCATCACACGGGCGCTCGTGTTCACACTGCTAGGATGCTGTCCTTCTGACCAATCAATCAAATCATCCACGCGCGTATTATCCGCCGCTCTAAGCGACCAATCATAAATCGTTGACATTTCTCGTGAATCCTAATTCCGGTAAAACGGTCCGTAAAACGCCCGCATGAATTGCGTCATCAAAGGATTATCATCAGATCTCTCATCAGCTTCTTCTGATGCCTCTTGCTCTGATGAAAGTAAGGCTCTTAAAACCTCGAGAAAATTATCCCTGTTCCCCTGTGCTGGTACAGAGCCTCCAAAAACAATAGGGCGTGCACCATAAGACTTCTTCCCACCGTACATCTGCAACACACGGTTGACAAAATCACTTGCACGCATAGCGTTGTTACCACCATTCAAGCCAACCGCATTGCT
>NZ_JBHIOO010000115.1:0-864 GCF_042195585.1 Bartonella sp. AS69XJJH
TTTTCTGCTTTTTCCGATTCAGATGATGATGCTCTGTCACTGTCATCCATATGGATAAAGTTTTCATCATCATCAATCTCTTCTGGTTCTCGTGCATCAGCAGCGGCTTTTTGATCGTCCCCCACATCCGTTTCTAAGCCATTGGCTGCACCTGCTTCATCCCGTGCGCTGTATTTAAAATCCCAAGAGATGCAATGTTTTTCATGAATAACAACAATAGGGAGTGTTTCACCGGTAATGGCTTTTCCTTCCCCCCGTTTGGCGAGCACAAGTTTGCCATCAACGGGCTTTGCTACCGCATCATATTCTCCTGCAAGACGTGTAGCAAAAGCCATATCGCTTTCTGATGTTTGATCAATATGACGCACAACGATTTTTGCAAGAGAAGGATCAACCTTTGCTGTATAGCCATTACGCTCTGCTATCTCTTGAACAATACTGCCAAGGGTTTGCTGGTGATAGGATTGGCTTTTTGGGGTTCTATAAGACGTGTTCATTGATGCAGCGCGCCCTGTAACACTTAAGCTTTGTGGTGGACTGCTTACAGAGATTTCATCTATCAGATAGGCTCCCATATCGCGGTTTTTTCCGCCTTCATAGCCAAGTGTTATGGAAATAACCGTCCCGATAAGAGGAATATCAAGAAAGCCGTTATCACTGTCACGGGCGCGGTCATCAAGCTCTATGGTGATACGATCACTTTTGTTTTCTGCTTCATCGGTAATTTCAATCGATAAAACATAATCCATAAGCGTTTTGGTGATGTCTTCTCCATTTGCCAGAACCATGCAAAAAGGTTTCATGATTTGCTACCCCAAATTCTGATCACTGGTGTGGCTTTCGGATAGGGGAGGGTTGGTAAGA
>NZ_JBHIOO010000116.1:0-859 GCF_042195585.1 Bartonella sp. AS69XJJH
TTTTCAAACTGAAACCCAAAACCTGAGCGTTCTTCCTTTGAGCTTGAGGAATGGCTATTATGACCAACAAGCACATTGACATCACGAGCTGCGGTAAGATTAACATTTTCCCCTGAAAGATCAGAGCCAACAATTTTCACATCTTTTTTCTTGGCAGTGATGTTGATCGTGCCATCCGCATTGAGAGAAGAGCCTTGATGTTCAAAACTCTCTTCATTCTCTGTCTTTCCCTCACTGCCGTATATCGACACAAAGCCCTTGCCTGATCCCACACCAAAACCTGTTTCATGGGTCTCTGAATGGCTCTTATGATGATCTGTCATGCCATCAATCGTCACACTTTCTCCGCTCACATTGATATCTTTACCAGAAAGCAGATGAGAAGCAGAAATCTTGGCTTCTCCTTGTGCGTCTAACACGATGTTGCCCGTCGCCCCCAGGATAGAGGAGACCGTTGTGGTATGCGATTGAGATGTATCGGAAGATTCCTCATGCAAAAAGCCACTTGAAGACGATTGTTGTTGCTGGTCGTAGTGTTCTTGAGCGCCTTTTATGACAATCTTTCCCCCAGAGTGAATGGTAATATCCGCTTGTTTCTGTTCTCCTGGTGTTTTTTCTCCCTGTGCGTTTTCTCCTAGTGTTGCCTCTTGTTTGCCAGCAAGCAGCATCGAGCCAATGATTGTTGTATCTTTTTCCGATTCAAGGGCGACGCCTTTTCCTCCAGTGATGAGCGAACCCACAACTTCTGTTGCATCAACCTTGTTATGCTCAGATTTGCTGCTACTGAATGCTCCACCCTCTTTGTGGTACGACATTTCATAATGTAAGCTATCCTCTGCATTGGTGATCAGGACATCGT
>NZ_JBHIOO010000117.1:0-846 GCF_042195585.1 Bartonella sp. AS69XJJH
AGAAGAAAACGGACTAACGTTGTTGCCATCCGTAATAAACCGCTTTAGTCCTTCATCATAAGCCTGTTTGAAGTATGGACGCTTCATTAATTCATTAAGAGCACCATAATATTTTTCTTCTATCGGCGTTTTCTTGGCTATTTCATAAAGAGTATGTGATTCTGCTTCTCTACTCGCGATAAGATCATCTTTTAAACCTGTAACATTTTGACGAGGAATAAAGTGTTCATCTGCTGCCTGATGAATACGCTCCCCTCCTCCCAGCGCTCTCTGCCCAGCTCTTTTGGTCAAATCAAGATAAGCTCCTTGGTTTCTTTTCGCGATATCAAAAACAAGATCCTGTAAAAAAGGACTATGATCAGCTACGTAATCGGTAGGAACTGCATTCTTAAAAGAGTTTCCTAGCTCTTCAGAAGCCTCCTTACCTAAATGTTTACTGATTTCTCTTAATGTGTCTGTTGCAACACCTTGCTTATGAGAAGGAGAAAAAAGTCTTCGTATTCCACCGACAGTAGAACCAGCCAAATGACCTAAAGCACTTCCAACCAATGCCCCGCCCGCTCCTAAACCTGCACCAGATAACGTACTTGTAAGTGTATTACCAAGACCTTCGCCTTCTCCCGCTCCATGTAATGCACCAGATGCCGCCCCTACTTTAAGCAAATGCGGCAATGTTGTTTTGTTCGTGATGCCTAAAAATGGACTTGCAAATCGACTTGGAAATGACTGACCAGTGTTCAAAAAGGCTTGACCTAATTTTGACCCCGCCACATTCCTTGCAAGTGTAGGCGCTACAAAGCGTGCTCCTGAGGCTAATAATCCTCCCCCTAAAGTCGCAAGTGAAGG
>NZ_JBHIOO010000118.1:0-837 GCF_042195585.1 Bartonella sp. AS69XJJH
GCACAAGTTGGATGTGATGCAGCCAGCCTTATTGGTGCTATTGATTATTATATGAGAACCGCTTTGCTTGAGGCGGTTAATATTCCAGTGCCTTTTCATGATCCTCATTCTCCAGAGTTAGAGAACTTGCAAGAAACGAATAATGGATGACAATGCAGTCGAAGAATTTTTTGCCAATGCTAATGACGCACGACAACCGGACCCACCTTACACGGTTTCTCAATGGGCGGATAAGAATAGATACCTTAGCACGGTAGCAAGTGCTGAACCTGGATTGTGGAGAACAAAACGCACCCCTTATTTGCGCGAAATCATGGATAACCTTTCCTCTCACAAACCAATTGAAACAACCATTGTCATGAAAGGCGCGCAGATTGGCATGTCTGAAGCAGGCTTGAACTTCTGCGGTTATGCCATTCATTATAGTCCGGGACCCGCCCTTTATGTGATGCCAACGGTTGAGACAGCGAAGAAATTATCCAAAACCCGTCTTGACCCAATGATTATGGCAAGCCCTGCTTTAAGCGAACGCATTGCCCCAGCGCGGGCACGCGACAGCGGTAATACAATGTTTTCGAAAGAGTTTGATGGTGGGGCATTGATGCTTACAGGAGCAAACAGTGCAGCTGGTTTGCGTTCCATGCCTATTCGTTATCTGATTTTAGATGAGGTGGATGCTTATCCTCTCAGTGTGGATAACGAAGGTGATCCGGTGATGATAGCGGAAAAGCGGACCTCAACTTTTGTGCAGAGAAAGATTTTTAAATTGTCCACACCAACACACCGTGACACAAGCCGTATCGCCAAGGATTTCGTGCTAGGAGACCAGCGATATTA
>NZ_JBHIOO010000119.1:0-837 GCF_042195585.1 Bartonella sp. AS69XJJH
GATCAAATTTTTCCGTGAGATCTTCTACGCGATCAGACAGGCGCTCACCAAGATTTTTTAAAGTGGTGCGATAGTGAGAAGGATCATTTTTGAAAGCTGTTATTGCAGAACCAATATCGTTGAGTGCAGCTTGATAGGTTTGTTTTAAACGATCAGGGTTGAGAGCAGGAATGTCGCTTTTATTGAGAAGGGTGCGCAATTCACTCGAAAGTTGATCAAAATTGATGCCATTGTCACTGTTTTTTGCAAAAAACTTTTCAACACTTTCGCTGTTTAATTTTGCAAGTATGGGGGAAATATTGGTTTTGAGGCTGTCTACGGTTTGTTGGATCGTGGAGCTGTTTTCTAGAGCCGTTTTAGCTCCTATCTTTGCTGTACTAGAAACCACGTGGATGGCTTGAAGGGTCATCAGCAATGTTATGAGAGCCCAAGTGAGAAAGCCATGAAGCGTCCCTGAGGTTTCAGCAAAACGTCCAGCAACAAAGCCTCCTAAGGCTAGGCTAATCAGTGTAACGATAACAGAACCCACGCCAAAGGAGAGGAAAGAGCCTTCCAATGGGGTTGAAGAGGTGAAATCCATTTGGCTTAAGCCTAACGCTGCTACCAGAAAAGAGAGGCAGATTGAGGTGGCAAGGGCGCTCACCAGTCCCGCAAAGATTGCGGACCATGAAATGGGTGTGTGAAAGAATGGATACTTTTCTTCTAGAGATGTTTCTCCTAGAAAATTCGTATTAAATGGTGTGTCTTCAGGAATGCGAGTTTCCATGTTTTATCTCCTTGAATATGCTGGAGATACAATGTCTTTTTGCCAATTATGTTCCAAAAGGGATAAAGAGC
>NZ_JBHIOO010000120.1:0-797 GCF_042195585.1 Bartonella sp. AS69XJJH
TCTGGTTCTGGTCCAAGTGTGATCGTCCCTGTAGCACAAACGGCCAGTTACTTAGTCATGCCAAATGCTCTCTTCTACAGTGGATTAACCGATATAGCTAAACAAAACGCGCTTTTAGCCAATATCAGAACATCTGTCTTAGGAAAAGAAGAAGAGAAACAAACTGGTTTCTTCCTCTACACTTACGGAAACACAGGAACCTTATCTTCTGAACGCGGACCTCTCAAATATGGCTATGGCGCTGATATCCGCTATGCTGCTCTCCAAGCCGGTGTTACATTGGCAGCAATTGAAGGACAAAATACCACGACACATTTCGGTCTTGTAGGCACCTATGGGCGACTATCTTTCACTCCAAAAGAAATGCAGGATGCAAGTAAAAGCACCTTAGATAAATGGTCACTAACAGCTTATGGCAGCGTGCAGCATGACAGTGGTTTCTATATGGATACACTGTTATCCTATGGGATAATAAAGGGGGATATCGGCAATGCCATCAGAGGAAATACCGCAAAATTGAAAAATGCCAAAATGTTGAGTATCTCCACCACTATTGGCAAAGAATTTGCAACCGGAATGGAAGGTTTAACCTTTGAGCCACAAGCACAAATTGCCTATCAACATTTGATGTTTAACACCATTGAAGATGCTGATAATTTTACTGTTGATATGAACAATCCTTCTCAATGGTTAATCCGTGTTGGTGGACGTTTGACCAAAACCATTTCCACTGAAAACAGCCGTCCTATGTCTTTCTATGGAAAAGTAAACTTGATCAAAACTTTTGGTGATGATGG
>NZ_JBHIOO010000121.1:0-794 GCF_042195585.1 Bartonella sp. AS69XJJH
TCTTCAGTTTCATAATAGGGGCTTGTTTCTCTTGTTAAGCGCTCTGTTATGAGTTTGATTTTGTAGTCTTCATATTTGCTTGTAGGCACTCCTTTTGTCGTTTTACTGAGTATGTTGTAAATGTGTGATGCGGTGACTTTACCCAAGCGCGCTTGAAACCATTCTGCTGTTCTTTGTTCCATCTCACACCGCCGTTCTTTGTTCTTGTGGTGTTGGTGCATATTCTATATCTTGGAGGTGAATATATTCGGCATCTTGTATAGGCGTGTCTGTTTGCTCTTGTTGTAGGAAATATTGTTCTTTTTCATTCTTTCTCTTTTGCAAAATATCCAAAATCCTTTGTGCTATTTCATCAGGAAGATCTTCAAGCCGGTCGACTTTTGCATAATCAAGCACTTTTTCCTCTTCTGTTTGAGTGATGTTTATTAATTGTTTGATTTGCGTAAGCACATCATAAGAAACTAACTTCGTTTGTACGTTATGGTTTGTTTCATTGATACGTTTTGCTTCATCTTCTTCATAAATACCGGAAAACCCGAAAGCGTAGCGAGCACATTGTATAGTGGCTTTATGGCGCAACATACGTGCTGGATATTTTTGCCATGCTTCACTTTTTTCTTGTTCGCATTCTTTGCGATATTCGGTGACTTCGATAGGATCTTTAATCCCTTTGAGACGAATAGCACATTTGATAGCAATTATATTCCCATTCTCATTGAGTTGATCTTGAAAGGTCATGCCATCAAAGTTAGGATTTGATTTGATGATCTTTATCCAACCGTCGATAGAAACAA
>NZ_JBHIOO010000122.1:0-787 GCF_042195585.1 Bartonella sp. AS69XJJH
GATTTGATGTGAATTCCATAAGTGTTTTGTTCATCATCATATTCAAGGCTGGTTCCATCAGGGTATATCGTTCGGTGAATGCTGCCCTTATCGGCGGCTTGATTAGCATCTGTATGAATGGAGCCAACAATCACCCCTTGTGATAAATCTCCAGATGACGCGATAACAACCACTTGCTCTCCAATATCACGCCCTTCATAAGAGCGTGTTTTACCGGCGCGGGCTTGGGTGTCTGGAATCCAGTCACTGACAAGATTGCCACTTTTTACCCGATAGCGTGCATTTTTATGGTCGACATGGCTAATTTTTCCCACCACAACCATATTGGCCACACGTCTCTTTAGATCTGTGATTTCTTTATCGCGTCGCTCTAACATGTCCACCTTCAATTTTATGGTATTTATCTTTGTTTTTCACGCCTGTTTCTGGTTCAAAGCTTAAGAAAGGTTCAACAATTCTTGCTACACTGCCTTCTTCTTCATCCATGTTGGGGATATTTGTCACATAAATGACTTCAAAGGTTAAAATTGCACCATGGAGTGCTAGAGCGCCATTATCGCCAAAGGCAAAAGCAATATTTTGCAGGCGGCATGTCTCAACGGTGTTGTTGAGATTGGGATTAGCGTAGAAAATCTCCTCAACTTCCCATGCTAATTGGTCAACAAAACGCGCTCCATCTTCACATGTCGCATAACATTCAACATCTAGCGTTAAAACGCGTCGCCTTACTCCATAATCATAGCCATCTTCAATTGTTTCACTTTGTGTTGAGATATTAATTGCAGGC
>NZ_JBHIOO010000123.1:0-771 GCF_042195585.1 Bartonella sp. AS69XJJH
GCAAACACAACACCAGACAAAGACGACACCCTTGATCCAAACGCCCCACCAAACGCATGCGACGAAGGAGACGGCGTAATCCATATGGATGAAGAGGATAGATAAACAAAGCTATTTTATGATGATAAAAAGAAATACTATTTTTATTTTACTATTCCTAAAAATACAGCTAAACAGCGTTCAATTTCTACCATTTTATCTGCATGAATGGAGCCGAAAGCTGGACTAACTTTTTCACATCTTACCGTCATAATCTTATCAATCATGACTTGCGAAGGTTTTTGCAAACCATTTTTAGCGTTTGGCTGAATCGTAATGCGGAGTAATGGCGCATCAACAAGTGTGCTAGTAATGGGTAAAACCGTTACACTTGTATGCTCACTAAATTGATTAGCTTGAATGATTAACGCAGGTCTTGGTTTACCAAAATCGCCTTGCATAGCTATTGTGACGAGAGATCCACGCATTATTCTGTCCAGCCATCAACATCCATTAAAGATTGATCCATCAACAACTGCATAGATGTATCTGTTTTATCCATTTTTGCGACTAAGCGACATTGGCGTCGGCACTCTTCTGCAAAGTTCGGTTGGCGAATATCTGGTACCCAAATTTGCATTAAACGCAAACCTGCTTTTCTTTGTGCGTTGCGATGTTTTTGAACGCGTTCATTGACGTGCATTGTAGCCATAACAAAATCTCCATTATGTTTCATGTAACGTATAACACAGAAAAAAGTTACATGAAACGAGATTTTTAATAAAAGGCAAT
>NZ_JBHIOO010000124.1:0-758 GCF_042195585.1 Bartonella sp. AS69XJJH
TAAGCTTTCGCAAAAACGGGTTCTTCCAAACGCCGGTTAATGGTACGCAAAGAACGAGCAACAGCAGTGCGTTCACGCTCTTGCATGGCAACAAGACGCCGCTGCGGCACCTCAAACTGATAATGCAAAATATGAATCGCAATCTGCCGTGCTAATATCGCATCAAATAAGCCATGCGGGGGGTCAATAACATACCGTATCGGTATATGTCGAAAGCCTCCACTCACGGCTTTTAAAGAACAGGAAAGCATCATTTGTAATCGCTCAGCTTCTGAATAAGGATTAAAAATTTCTCTTTTTTCCTCTGGCTTCCATAAATTATAAGCTGCAACCATAACCATCCCCCATTAGTAAAATCCGCTTACCACCTATGGAAAACAAAACTACCACCATCAAATCGCCAGAACCAACCCATCCAAACGTCTGTTCTATGATGCAACTCTATGCAATTTATCTTGCCCATTTCGTATTGATCTTTAGACATTGATAAACCTCTTTATCTTATGGTATCTAAATGCATGGCAAATGCGCAAAAACGCAAAGCCGTGTAACGAAGTTTAAGCAGCATTTCCGCGCAAAGTAGAATGCGCACGCGAATCTGTATTGGCATGTTTTGCTGCTTTAAAAATGCGACGGCGACTTTTGGGGTAGCGGTCGCTAAAAACCTGCTCAACGGGCAAACCGATAAAATCGGCAATGGCACGTTCAGCTTTCTCGTTAGACCGTGTCCAGATATGTTGAACACTGGATGACGAGAG
>NZ_JBHIOO010000125.1:0-728 GCF_042195585.1 Bartonella sp. AS69XJJH
GGAACCAACCATTAGCGCGCACGCCCTTTGAAGTTTAAGGTGATTTTTCCAATCGATAAAACTTCTTCATCACAAACCGTACTGTCCCTTGTTGGTGCAATGGCGATCACTTTTTGGATACCAAAAATCATGAGTTTCGAAATCCACCACGACAAACTTAATTCACGACCAATGGCTTGTTCTTGTCTCCATGCTGCTCTTAAATTTGTTTTCATTGTTGTGAGAATTTTCAAAGATGTTTCTGGTAACAGCCAAACATCTGCTTCTAAATCCAGCACTTTTTTAACAGCAGCGTGAACAATGATTGTATCATTGGTCATGATGATATTTTTTTTGTGAAGAGCTTCTGAAACTGTTTGTATGAGATCTTCAGAGGCCGTTCCTTCTTCATTGTTGCCAAAAAGAGCAACATAGATGGTTGGGTCTTTGCCTTTCCGATAAACAATCGCATCCTTAACACGACTATCGGCTGTTAAGGCTATAAGCTTGTAATAGGGCTCTGTCCCGCTCCCATTGCCACCACGGGCATGAAGCTCTATGCGTTCACGATATCTCTCATCACTTTCACCCTCCATGCGGGCAAGACCATGCCAGTTTCCCAAAGCGTCAAGAGATTCACCGGTTGCAAAATCAAGAATGTTGTTGCGTGCTGCTTCGTTAATACGCTGTCTTAAAAGCAACTCTCGATAGCTAAAAGCCTCAATGACTTTTACAGCCGGATCACTTTC
>NZ_JBHIOO010000126.1:0-728 GCF_042195585.1 Bartonella sp. AS69XJJH
TGCCCCATCGCCCTCTGTCCAGTTGTATCAGTAAGGATGATAGTCCCATCGCTGATAGCAGATTTGGTTTCCCCTTCTGCTGCATCCTTGGCTTTGCCGTGATTTAAAACATTCTTGGCAATGTTTTTTATCGTGTCATTCCCAGAAATGCTAAACCCATGGCTGCTGGCTTTAGCATGGGCACTGTTGCTGATATCACTGGTGGTAATGCTTCCAGTGGTCAGGCTGTTTTTATCTGCCGGCGCAGTGCTGGAAATAAGTCCTCCGGTTAGCGTTGTTTTATCTTTAACGTTGATCTTAAAGCCGCCATCACCCGCTTTGATGCCTGATTGCTCCACAACACTATGATAATCGCTAGAGGATTTATCCTTTTGGAAAGAGGCACTCATGGAGCCCCCACCACCCGTTTGTCCAGCACCAAACCCAACAGAAACAGAGTTTTGCTTGCTGGAAGTTTGTCCCGTATCACTGCGGCTGATAATGGCAAAATCACCCCCTACTTCCATTTCTACACGCTCTCCAGAAACCACGGCGCCTGCCAATGTGGTGTTTGCCTGACTTATGGTGTGAACTGTGCCGGTGCCTATAATATGGCTGTTTTTGTGTTGAACTTCCTCACTGGAACCTTCCCCTTGACTAAAAGAAGCACTACCCGTTGCCCCTGCGCCACCCGTGCCATAACCGGTGCCAACACTCATTGAAGCACTTTCACTGCTGTTTTGTGTGCT
>NZ_JBHIOO010000127.1:0-725 GCF_042195585.1 Bartonella sp. AS69XJJH
AATGGCGCGGTTAAGCTTCCAATCATAAGCAAGGGCTTTGAGCATTCCCTTGCGACACAATGTCTCTTTTTCTAAATTAAGATTTCCTCTTCAAAAAAGATTTTTCTTTCAAGATCTTTTTAAAGATCTGCTTTCAAAAACCTTTTTTTTGACAACAAGCATTTTCCAAAGAAAGTATTTTTCTTAGGCTAAAAACTTGTGCCTCAGAGGGAACCTTAAAAAAGGAACATGTCTGAATATATCTTCTCTTCACAATTTCAATAGAACAAGCAAAAGATCACTGGACCCTTTACAAAGACTGTTCTTACAACATGATGATGACCTAATGGTGGAGCCGGACGGGATCGAACCGACGACCCCCTGCTTGCAAAGCAGGTGCTCTCCCAGCTGAGCTACGGCCCCTAAATAATGCTCTCTCAAATCAACCTTAACCAGATTTACCAACGAATTACCTGTGTTATTTTGATTTGTATCATTTAAATTGATCTGTACCACTTAAATTTATCTGTAACACTGAAGGGACTTTAAAAGAGTCTTTAAAAACTTAATGGGATAAATTTAACAAATAACCTTTGGATAATAAAATTAAATAAAGATTGAAGAGGCTTTAATACGCTTAAGCTTCATACTCTTGGATAAGCAAAAAATGAGCATAAATTGGTGGGCCTGGGAGGACTTGAACCTCCGACCTCACGCTTATCAAGCGCGCGCTCTAACCAACTGAG
>NZ_JBHIOO010000128.1:0-713 GCF_042195585.1 Bartonella sp. AS69XJJH
CGTGCTTCATGTCCTTTGTCATTACGTTCTATCATGGAAAGGTGTTTAGCCATGTCTCATGTAATGCGGTATTATTTTACCTTTATAACGCTTACTAAATTTTTAGTAAGCGTTATAAAGTTTATATTTTCCTGAAATTTGTATTCTTTAATGCGATTTTTAATCCAATCACTGAAACGCACACTAACTTCTAAAAACGTATGCAAATCACGCGCGTTAACAGTTTGAACAGTTTCTTGGCCAATAGTTTGTTCTTTAATTTCTATAAGAGTGTACATAATGAATTCCTTGTTGATAGATGTTTGTTAATGACACTCAATAAAGAGTTCCGGTGCTAACAAATACGGTACCAAGTCCGTTGGTTACGCTTTCCTCGTGAGAGTATTATTGTATAGCGTAACTACATCCGACAACGCCATTATATGCTACACACATACAATGAGTTAAAGCCTTTGCAATGCACAGAAGATTGATTATTTCGGCAACCACTCCGCTAGATGTTTTAAGGTGTTTTTGAGGCAACTGATTCGAAAATACCCATTACTATAGAATTGTCCAGTAACAAAAATTACTTTTTGCTAAGAAAACGTTTCACATACTGTGCAGTGTACATATTGAAATAGTTATTTATCAATGAGTTAAGTGTACAATGTACAGTCAATTTGAAAATTCTGTCGCTAGCGATAGTTCGCGCTGTCCTGCCCCGCAACAGA
>NZ_JBHIOO010000129.1:0-697 GCF_042195585.1 Bartonella sp. AS69XJJH
ATGGCAGATCAGCCAATGCCAATGATCTTGTTTGGGGTATGAAGCGGATTGTCAAATTGAAGATGAGTAATGCAGCAATTTTTAATGAATATGGAATTACAGAACAAAATGTTGATGATGCTTTGCAAGCTCTTGATGAGAAAACAGTGGTGATGAAATTTGATAAGCCTTATCCAGCAGAGCTCATTCTTAATAATATTGTTGCGAGTCGTGCAACAGCTTTGCTTGATCGTAAGACGATTATGAAACACGAAAAAGATGGCGATTTGGGAAATCAGTATTTGAAAACTCATGCTGCTTGTGTTGGTCCTTATCAGTTAAAAAGTTGGCGCCCTGGAGAAGCTCTTTTGTTGCGTGCAAGCTCTCACTATTGGGGACAAGCACCTAAACTGAAGCAGATTTTAATTCGCCATGTTGCGGAGCCTGGAACACAACGTTTGTTGTTGCAAAAACATGATATTGATGTTGCTCGTAATTTGACACCTGAAGATCTTGCAGATCTGCAAAAAACAACAGATGTTAAAGTTGAAAGAGTGTTAGTGCCAACTATGATGTACTGGGGATTTAATACGACGAATCCCATTTTTGCTAAGGAAAAAGTACGCTTGGCGATGCGTTATCTCATAGATTATGAAGGTCTTGGCAAGAAGCTTCTTAAAGGGATTGGTATTCCACGGGCAAGTTTTATTCCTCTTGG
>NZ_JBHIOO010000130.1:0-683 GCF_042195585.1 Bartonella sp. AS69XJJH
GGACTATAACGGGTCATAGCTTTATCCTCTTCTACCTTGGTGTACTCAGCATATTAAATTGACCAGCCAATGCTTTTCCTCCTCCTCCAAGCAAAGCAGCAGAAAGCTTTTTCACCCATTCTTTTGTAGCGTATCCCTTTTCTTGCGCTTTAATCATATCTTGAATGAGCTTTGCAATTTTATCATTCGGAATCTGTGTCCCCCCTGTTAACAATTTGACAACATCCTTTTCAATCCGTTGACGCTCTCTAAACGCAGCCTCTTTGAAAGGAATCCAAGAAGCCTTCACCGCTGCTTTTCCTGCTTGCATAGCGGCATCAAATTTACCCGTTGGCATACTGACATTATGCGTAAAAGAGATCTTTTCATTCGCTACACGATTGGGTATTCTGTTATAAAAATCTGCATAATTAGCTTCTCTATCGACAACCTTCTTAACAGCAGAAGCTTTATCTGCTCCATAAATCTTTGCAAATCGTTCATATAGATCATTCGTACCAAAAATCTCCTTTGCCTTAGACACTTCATCTTTTGTTTGACCCATGCCTTGTAAAAGTTTTGCTCTTGATCCCTTTTTAAAGTATTCTTGTTGTCCCTCTGGTAATTCATCAAAAATTTTACTGAATTTATCCTTATTAACCGACTTTCTAAGGACTTTTTCTCCTTCGCCCATAGCATCTACA
>NZ_JBHIOO010000131.1:0-654 GCF_042195585.1 Bartonella sp. AS69XJJH
GTCTCTTTACGCTCTCTCTTAGAATATTATCGTCAACAAGCAAAATCACCCCGTGAATTGGGAACGCTGTTTGAAAATCTTGTCATGGCTTATCTTATGCATGACCCTCTCCATTTTGGACGATATGAAACGGTTGAGAGCTATTGTGAATGGGCTAAAGAGCGTAATGAAGATGGAACGGATATTGGTATTGATCTAGTCGCTACAATCCGTGATGAAGGAGGATATGCGGCTATTCAATGTAAATGCTATGATGCTTCTCACATCATTAAAAAAGAAGATATTGATAGCTTTATCGCTGCTTCTGGGAAGAAAATATTCACGCGTCGTATTCTGGTTGATAGTACCGAAAGCAATTGGAGTGATAATGTCGAACTGACTTGTGAGGGGCAAGAGGTTCGTATTCAACGCATGAACCTTTTTGATTTAGAGAACAGTCAAATCGATTGGGGGGTGTATAAAGAAAAAGGTGAAGCAACCCTTAAAGAGCAACCTAAAAAAAAGCTTTTAGATCATCAGAAAGAAGCCCTTGAGAAAGGTCTGTGAAGGTTTGCAAGAAACAGACCGTGGCAAGCTGATTATGGCATGTGGTACGGGTAAAACTTTCACAAGCCTTAAGATAGCAGAGACCATAGCAGGAAAAGGCAAGCGTGT
>NZ_JBHIOO010000132.1:0-654 GCF_042195585.1 Bartonella sp. AS69XJJH
CCACAAGAACAAAGAACGGCGGTGTGAGATGGAACAAAGAACAGCAGAATGGTTTCAAGCGCGGCTAGGAAAAGTCACGGCATCTAATGTTTACAACATACTCAGTAAGACAGCAAAAGGTTTGCCTACCAGCAAATATGAAGACTACAAAATCAAACTCATGACAGAGCGATTAATAGAGGAAATAAGCCAATCTTATATAACACCAGCTATGCAATGGGGCATTGAACATGAAGAGAATGCCTTGAGAGAATATGAATTCATTTATGACACAGAAGTCACAAGATGCGGGTTTATTCCACACCCAAAAATGAAAATGGCAGGTGCAAGTCCTGATGGGTTCATTGGAGAGGACGGCTTAGTTGAGGTCAAATGCCCACAATCAACCACGCATTTGCGCTTCTTTATATATGACGAAATCAAGCCTGAATATATCGCACAGATGCAATTCCAAATGGCGTGCACGGGGCGAAAATGGTGTCATTTCATGAGCTATAATCCAAACTTTGTAGGCAGATCTACTGGTTTGAGAATGAAAATCAAACGCGTCAACCGTGATGAGCAATACATTGAAGAGATTAATAAAGCGGTCGAAATCTTTTTAGGGGAAATAGAACAAGAGATGGAAAAGATTTTGGCAAAAGCCGCTTAAAC
>NZ_JBHIOO010000133.1:0-647 GCF_042195585.1 Bartonella sp. AS69XJJH
TTATCTGAGTTCTGATCAACATCATAAGCTTGCATTGGAGTGTAAGGACCATGTTTCTTTAGAGCCGTTGTTATCATCAGAGCAGCAAGGACCGCCGGTTTGTTACAGTTATTTTGATAGGAAATTACATCTTTATCCCACACCGGATAGAGCCTATCAGATTCAACTCATTCTCTCTCCATTGCGTTTATCAGATATAGAGAGTGTTGATGAGGAGCACCCATGGTTTGTGCACGCGTTTGATTTGATCAAAGCGCGTGCAAAATACGAACTTTACAAGAATATCCTTAAAGATCCCGATTGTGCAACGGCAGCTTACAATGACTTTAACGAACAGTTGCATGAATTGCGTGCAGAGACGTCTCAACGTCATAACGTGACCCGAATAATACCAACGGATTTTTAGCATGGTTTATTTTCCCATTGCCGATTACAGACCAGATGTTGCGGCTGTCAACGGTAGTTTTACGGATAGCCTTGTGAATGTTTTACCGGCAGATGGCGGTTATATACCCATGCCAAGTGCAATGGTTGTTTCTAATCCTTTGGAAGAAAAGCCCTTGGGTTCAATCGCCTTTAGAAGCGGTAATGGTGTTAAGATAATCGTAGGAGGCAAGCAAAAGCTTTACAGTTATGATAGTCAAACG
>NZ_JBHIOO010000134.1:0-640 GCF_042195585.1 Bartonella sp. AS69XJJH
TCATTCCTTGCGCAAAAATCACAGCAAAAGGAATTGGTGTGCTGTCTCAAGAGCTTAAAAGACAAACCATGCATTAAGAGGAGGTTCTTATGATAAAAAAGAAATACGAACTGACAGACGCAACAATCGAAGTTAATGGCAGAACTCTCCACCGCATTCGCGCCTTACGAGACTTTGGAAACGTCGAGAAAGGCGATTTAGGCGGTTTTATAGAGCATGAGGGCAATTTAAGTCACGAAAGGGATTGCTGGGTTGGTGATAATGCATGTGTTTATGAAGGTGCCCATGTTTATGATGATGCACAAATTTCTGATAATGCTCATGTTTTTGGTAATGCAGAAGTTTACGAGGGTATACATTTTTATGGATATACAGAAGTTTACGGTGATGTACGTGTTTTGGGTAACTGCGATGCTATATACATTGTCAATGATGCAGGTGCTTATGGGCATGTTGATAATACTGACCTCATCTCAACTAGAGAACAAACCAGATGAGAAAATACGAACGACTAATCTTATAGTATCTCTATAAGCCGTTTTTAACCACACAAACAATTTTTTAACACAAGCGTGATTCACGCCACGGGGGAATTGCGCGCAATGTAGGAAATCAAGATGAAAAATTCCACTTTTTTAAA
>NZ_JBHIOO010000135.1:0-639 GCF_042195585.1 Bartonella sp. AS69XJJH
GCAGGCCTTTGTAGCACGTCATGAAAAGAGCAAAGAAGAAAAAGGCAGGGCTGTAAGAACACAAGAAAACAGTAGAATTACGTTTCTAGCCAATGGTGAGATTAGCGCCAACTCAACGGATGCTGTTACGGGTGGTCAGCTTTATTCAGTTAATCAAACAGTTGCTAGCTATTTTGGTGGTGGTGCTGGATATGAGAATGGAAAATGGAAAGCTCCAAATTTCAAGATCAAGAAAGTTAATGCAGAAGGTAAAGAAAGTGAGGAAAGCTATAAGAGTGTAGCAGAGGCTCTTTCTGGTATTAGTAATACAATTACGAATGTTCATAATGATGTGACCAATGTTGTCAGTGAAAGCCTTGTCAAGCAGGATAACGAAACGGCTCCTATCACTGTTGGTAAGGAAACAAATGGTACTGTAATCAATGTTGCAAACAAAAGCGGTGTGAAACGGGTTATTTCTGGTGTAGAGGATGCGAAAGATAACAATGATGCCGTTAACAAGGGTCAGCTAGATAAAGGTTTGAGGGATCTTTCTAGCAGCCTTCAGTCTGATGATTCAGCTGTTGTTCATTACGATAAAAAAGATGGTGATAATGGCGGCATTGATTACACGAGTGTAACTTTAGGTAAAGGTAAGGA
>NZ_JBHIOO010000136.1:0-635 GCF_042195585.1 Bartonella sp. AS69XJJH
AGTTGATCTTGAAAGGTCATGCCATCAAAGTCAGGATTTGATTTGATGATCTTTATCCAACCGTCGATAGAAACAACGGGTATGATGCCGCCGCCTTTTTTAGGGAATGCATAGATTTCTTTTGTTAAAGGGTTAAGTCCATAAGTATTGGCAACAAAAAGAAAAACGGCAAATTCTGCATCAGTGATGACATTAGCATTTTTATCTCCAATACAAGTTTTTATGATTGTGGTTCGAAATTCTTCAGCAGAAAATCCATATTTTTCTGCCATTTCTTTTAAAAAAGTAGAATTTGTCATCTTGATTTCCTACATTGCGCGCAATTCCCCCGTGGCGTGAATCACGCTTGTGTTTAAAAATTGTTTGTGTGGTTAAATTTTTATGTCTTGAGGAATTCTCGTGTTTCCGCGAATATTAGCTAATCCACGAATTTCGGCATTTCTAAAAATCTTGACTGCGTCATAAATGCGAGCACTATCATAAACTTTTGCATCTCCAAAAATCTCAACATTTCCATAATTAACATCATCCTCATACGTGAAATTGGAGCATGATATAATGACATCACCATAAACTTTAGCATTGTTATAAATGAGAGCAGGACCACAAATTATTGCGTTCCCATATACACGAGC
>NZ_JBHIOO010000137.1:0-629 GCF_042195585.1 Bartonella sp. AS69XJJH
TGATGGAAAAATCTTAGAACAGCCAGCAAGTGCAGCAGTTGCAGGTGTCATTGCTAAAACTGATTTTACACACGGTTTTTGGCATTCACCTTCAAACAAAGTGATCAATGGCATTGTTGGTATTGCACGCCCCATTGATTTTTCCATTGGGGACAGATCCAGCCGTGCCAACCTTCTTAATGAACAAAACATCACAACAATTATCCGCGAAAATGGTTATCGTCTTTGGGGTAATCGCACCCTTTCAAGCGATACAAAATTTGCTTTCTTATCGGTGGTGAGAACCGCAGATATGATCAATGACGCCATTTTGCGCGGGCATCTATGGGCTGTCGACCGCAATATCAAAAAAACCTACATGAGTGACGTGAGTGAAAGCGTCAATGCCTATTTGCGTGATTTAAAAGCACAAGGCGCCATCCTTGGTGGGCGTTGTACGCCCGATCCAGAGTTGAATACAGCAAGCGCTATTGAAGGCGGCAGAGTCTATTTCAATGTCGAATTCACACCAACAACACCCGCAGAACACATCACATTCCGTTCACGCATTGTGAATGATTATTTAGAGGAGATCTTTTAATGGCTATCCCCGTTTTACCAAGAGTTTTGAAATATTTTAACATTTTTGT
>NZ_JBHIOO010000138.1:0-613 GCF_042195585.1 Bartonella sp. AS69XJJH
TCGCCTTTAGAAGCGGTAATGGTGTTAAGATAATCGTAGGAGGCAAGCAAAAGCTTTACAGTTATGATAGTCAAACGAAGGGTTGGAAGGACATAAGTCAAAGTGGTGTGACGTATCATGCGCATGAGGATAATCAATGGTCGTTCGCTTTGTTTGGTCAAAGAATTATTGCGGTCAATAAAAATGATAAACCACAAGTTTTTAATACCCATAGTTCTGAACGATTTGAAGATTTAGGCGGCAATCCGCCAAAAGCAGGATTGGTGAAGGTTTGGGGACCTTTTGTTTGTTTGATGCAATTGACAGATCACCCCAATCGCATTCATTGGTCTGGTTTGGAAGATGCAACCCATTGGACAGTTAAGCAGAAAGATTGCGATTTTCAAGATTTTCCGGATGGAGAATATGTTCAAGGGGCAACAGAATCCACCAATCCCCTCATTTTTATGCGTTCTGCTATTTATGCTGGAACCTTTGTTGCGGGTTCTAAGATTGTGTTTACGTTTCAAAAGATACAAGACAAGCGAGGAGCCCGCAGTGCAGCCTCTATAGCATGTCGAGGGAGTGATGCCTTTTTTGCTGGTGATGGTGGTTTTTATCAAATGAGTTTGGA
>NZ_JBHIOO010000139.1:0-606 GCF_042195585.1 Bartonella sp. AS69XJJH
CCCCACATTTATATGAAAAAACCTCTAAACAAAACTGTTTAGCCCGTCAATGGTTAATACATCAATATCCCCAGTTTTTAGAGATAAATTCACTCTCCAGCCCCTCTAAGCCACTCAACACGCATATAAACGAGACATCATGCGATCAAGCACATCCTGTCGTTAAAAACCATCATAGAAAACAATAAAGAACCTCTTTTGAAGTCTTAAGACAACCACGCAAAACTCTTTTTATGCCATTCTCATCAAGGAACTTTTCTCCCCAAAAATGATCTGAGTGGCTTTGTAAAAAGAGTTTTGTCATTTTTGTCAGTTTAGTCAGTTCATTTTAGCCCCTATAGTATTTTTTTAATGAGATAAAAAATTAAAAACATTATATTTCAATATGTTAGTATTTTAATGATACAACCATTATTAAGATACACCCCATAAATACAATCAATAATATATATTTGTCAGTTATCTGTCAGTAAATTGAACTGACAAAATGATTATTTTAGTGAGTGATTAAAACGTGCTTTATGAAAAGCATATGATCCTTTAAAGCCTTTCAAAAGAAAGGGGGTATAATCATAAGAAATGCTATCAAGATCATTATGGTTATGA
>NZ_JBHIOO010000140.1:0-577 GCF_042195585.1 Bartonella sp. AS69XJJH
AAAAAAACGGGCACAGAAGGCCCGTTTCTTTATTACCTCTACGGAATAAGAGCTTAGAAATCCATTCCGCCCATTCCACCCATTCCGCCAGCAGGCATCGGAGGCATTGGTGTATCTTTCTTTGGAACTTCAGCAACCATTGCTTCTGTTGTGATCAGCAGGCTCGCAATTGAAGCCGCATTCTGAAGAGCAGAACGCAAAAACTTTCACAGGATCAACAATTCTTGAAAGCAATCAAATCACCAAATTCACCCGTAGCGGTATTGTAACCATAAGTGTCAGCATTGTTTTCCAGCACTTTGCCCACAATAATCGCGGCTAAAAAAAACGGGCACAGAAGGCCCGTTTCTTTATTACCTCTACGGAATAAGAGCTTAGAAATCCATTCCGCCCATTCCACCCATTCCGCCAGCAGGCATCGGAGGCATTGGTGTATCTTTCTTTGGAACTTCAGCAACCATTGCTTCTGTTGTGATCAGCAGGCTCGCAATTGAAGCCGCATTCTGAAGAGCAGAACGCAAAAACTTTCACAGGATCAACAATTCTTGAAAGCAATCAAATCACCAAATTCACCCGT
>NZ_JBHIOO010000141.1:0-565 GCF_042195585.1 Bartonella sp. AS69XJJH
TCACTATCGCACCACTTTAAAAAATCTTGGTGAGCGCCTGTCTGATCGCGTAGAAGATCTCACGGAAAAATTTGATCAAAGTGATATCATCAAAGCCCTCATGACCGATGGCATGTCCCGTGCTGATGCACAAACAGCAGTAAACCGTGCCGTTCAACTCTATCAAAGTGCAGAGGAAAAAACTGAAAAGGCGATAAAAGCGCTTGAAGAACGGGCAGAAACACTCTCGGATAATCTTGAAGATACAATCAAGGCTGCCCAAAACACTGCAACTAAAGCCACAAAAACAGCCTCTAATATGGGATGGTGGGGATTTTTAGGCAGTCTGATAGGCGCCATTATTTCCAGTGTGTTTGGATATTATGGTTACAGAAGCCGTAAGGATACTTTCATACTTTAAAACCTCTACCTCTAAAGCAAACACATAAAAAGCTGCACGTATAGTGCAGCTTTTTTGTGAAATTTTCTGATTACCCTTTTGTATCATATCTCTCATATCAGACAACTTCGCCAGCCCATAATCCTTCAATATTCCCCTTTCAAAAAACATAAGGAGCTGCTCATC
>NZ_JBHIOO010000142.1:0-563 GCF_042195585.1 Bartonella sp. AS69XJJH
CCTGCTTGAGTACATGCCTTGTAAAATACACTTCCGAAACTATTTTTGTGTAATTTTTGGCTGTATTTACCACAAATGAATGTTTCATTTCCAATAGGACCAATTTTAAGGGTTTCTGCTAATTCAGGCAAAATGGGCAGAAAGACATCTGTTTGGAATTTGCTTTTCTCTGTCTTGAGATGAATGATATTATCTTTGACGTCTTTCCAGCCAATGCGTACCGCATCACCACGACGTAAACCCGTGTAAAGAAGGACATCAATCCAGACGCGTTCATGCGTTCCTAGAGCCCATTTTTTATAATATTTCTCAACATCTTCTTCTGTCCAAACAGGAAAGCCGTCTTTATTTTTGGTAGATGGTCTTTTGACTCCTAAAGTCGGATTATTTTCCAAAAGACCTTGATCAATTGCCCAATTAAACAGCCCATTAAGGGCTTTCAGAAATTCTCTAGCCATTGCTGGCGTTTCTTTCCGCCGTTCAACACCGGCTATGATATGTTTTTTATCAATTATTTGGTATGGAACGTTGCCTATTGTATCGCATACCTTTATAAGGATACG
>NZ_JBHIOO010000143.1:0-562 GCF_042195585.1 Bartonella sp. AS69XJJH
TTTCCATCAGCAGAAAGATGCAACTGCCCCGCATTAGCCGCCATATCATGGCGCATGCGAACCCCAACACCTTTTTCCGTCGCTACAAGTTTTATTCTGTCCGCCTGTAGAGCCCCTAAAGCAGAACCATCTATCGCATATTCCGGTTTACCAGTAATATCAGTCAGTTCTTTCATTTCCCGTGAAGCATAATCAAAGTGACCCGTCCCTGCTGTCACTCCAATTTCCTTGCCCGCAACAGCTCCTTCAAAATGCACTGTTCGTGAGACAATATCGACAATATCAACCGCCCCTTGGCCTGAGAAAAAATTGGCTCCCTTTGCGCCAAAGGTGATGTCCCCACCTCGCACCTCAAAGCCTTTCAAAAAACCACTCGCATCAATTTCGGGTACACCTGTGGTTAAGGTTGCATGGGGCGTATTGATAAAACCACAACCATCACAGCTTATCCCATTGGGATTGGCTATAATCACATCGGCTGGGCTCCCAAAAACCTCTCCTGGACCATGAAGCGCACTGCGCTTGCTGCTGGTCACTTCATTTAAAATCACTTTCGCCGAAC
>NZ_JBHIOO010000144.1:0-555 GCF_042195585.1 Bartonella sp. AS69XJJH
TTTTGCTGATAAAAAAGAGCACATATCGCAAGTTCGTAGTGAGGCTGGTAAAAAAGGTGCACAAGCAAAAAATAATATAAAACAACATGTTAATAATTTTGCTGAAGCAAATGACAAGCAAAATGAAGCAAATGCTAAGCAAAATCAAGCTATAAAGAATAAGAATAAGAATAAGAATATATATAAAAAAACTAAAACTATCGTTTTAGCAAAAAAAGAAATTGATTTTGAAAATTTAGCAACAAACGAACAGGTTGACGAGTCAACAGAGGTTGCTGCTGTTGAAACCACATCAGAGCAAATCACAACCTCATCAGACAACCAACCTCCCATTCACGAGCAAGAGAACATTTCCAAAAAGCAAAACCGAGCGAAAGCTAATCGCGGTTGTCGATTGCCTGAGGATTTTGAACCCGATTACGATTTTCCCATTGCAGAGGGTTTGCCTCCAGAGCGTGTGAAAGTCGAAATCGCAAAATTTCGAGATTATTGGCGTTCAAAAGCTGGAGCAAATGCAACCAAAATCGATTGGCAAGCAACATGGCGTAACTGGGT
>NZ_JBHIOO010000145.1:0-554 GCF_042195585.1 Bartonella sp. AS69XJJH
ACGCCGTCTCCTTCGTCGCATGCGTTTGGTGGGGCGTTTGGATCAAGGGTGTCGTCTTTGTCTGGTGTTGTGTTTGCAACGTTTCCAGCCGCATCTTCTTGCGTTTTATCAAAAAGTTCGCACTCTATTTTTGTGGTGTAACCACCCGTTTTATCAAGTTTGTGCTTAACACTTTTGATGCGCCATTCTGCTGGAATATAGGGGCGGAAAGGGGGCTCTTGAACAAGCTTTGCTTCTGCTTGCACAAACGGATCACCACCGATATCACATGAGAAAGAAGACTTACCGCGTGATGATTTATTGCGATAAGCAGCAATGGCCGCAACAGCCTCTGATTGGTTATGGTAGGTATATTTGAGTTCATGAAACGGCGGGTTACCAACTTTGACTTCTTTTTTTTCACCACTGCGGATATCATGATAGGTTGCGAGAACACCGCCTTTTTTCTCTTTGTCTTCTTCTTGTTTTTCCGATTCTTTTTCTGCTTTTTCCGATTCAGATGATGATGCTCTGTCACTGTCATCCATATGGATAAAGTTTTCATCATCATCAAT
>NZ_JBHIOO010000146.1:0-545 GCF_042195585.1 Bartonella sp. AS69XJJH
CTCGTATCATGATATAAATCCCTACCATCGAGAAAATTATATTTGTCTGGTTTTTCGAATGCGATGGCGACTTCTTCCGTTTTTTCCGTGATGACGGGTGTACTATCGGCTTCGTTTTTGAGAGTGTTGGTTTGGATATTTAAGTTTCCACCTGCTTGAATAAAGCCCGCTTTGTTAACAAGGGAAAGGCTTTTTCCGCTGCCAGCTGCATTGGTAAAAGATAAATCACCCTCTGCTAAAATGGCGCCAAAATCATTGAGTAAAGCCCCATCAACTTGTAAAGCACCATTGCCCTTCACATAGATTAAGCCCGTTTTGTTGTTAGTCATATTGCCCGTCACGCTAAAGACTAAATCCTGCCCCGATGCCAATTGACCGCTATTTCCAAGCTCCCCCGTTTTGATCACGAAATCTCGTGCTGCTAAAACAGAGCTGCCCTGATCCACCATAACGCCTGGAGCAACAAAGAGAATATCTCCAGTCCCCCCCTCATCTGTCACGGCTTGAAGCCGTGCATTGTGAATATCAAGGGCATTGGTGCTTTG
>NZ_JBHIOO010000147.1:0-543 GCF_042195585.1 Bartonella sp. AS69XJJH
CGCTGTGGAGACTTGAGAAGAGGCTTCTGTTTTCTCAGTTTTAAAGCCCACGGTTACACTGCCAGATGCGCCAGCCATATTGGCAAGAGCATCTTTGGTGGAACCCCCCATCCCTCCTAATGGGTTACTCAGTCCTTTGGTTATGTTCCCCTTTTCCCCTGTGTTGCCAGTCAGCCAATCAACAAAATTCCTGCCTTTGTTAAAGAGGTGATTGATTTTCATGCCGGTCAGTATGCCATTAATAACGGTGTTATTGCCATCCTTATTGTTCATACGGTCCGCTGAATCTTTTAAGCCTTGTACCGTGCCAAGAACACCGATATCAGCAGAGGCTGTCACACCAGCAAAAGACTTTTCATGTGTCTCTTTGCCGTTAGAGGTATCATAGCTTTCTGATAGGGTGATATTATTGCCAGCATCAATGTTGACATCACGATCCGCCGTAACAATGGCTGCTTGCATATTCACATCATTGTCAGCAGTAATCTGCACATCTTGGCGTGCCGTGATGTGTGATTGTGTGGAAGTATTTTCCCATTGATC
>NZ_JBHIOO010000148.1:0-540 GCF_042195585.1 Bartonella sp. AS69XJJH
AGGACGTTCAGGGGTTGGAATATAATTATCAACTTCACTCATTAAAAGACGAACAGCATCTTCACCAATGCTTTTATCCTTATCCTCAAGAGCTGCCAACGCAGAACCCTTAACAATCGGTATATCATCGCCTGGGAAATCATATTTGGATAAAAGTTCCCGAACCTCAAGCTCTACAAGCTCCAAAAGTTCTGCA
Source organism: Bartonella sp. AS69XJJH (assembly GCF_042195585.1). Classification (NCBI taxonomy): domain Bacteria; kingdom Pseudomonadati; phylum Pseudomonadota; class Alphaproteobacteria; order Hyphomicrobiales; family Bartonellaceae; genus Bartonella; species Bartonella sp. AS69XJJH. The sequence continues at coordinate 197 of NZ_JBHIOO010000148.1, forward strand.
TCATCAACCTGATCAACCTTATTAAGAAAAACAACAATTGCTGGAACACCAACCTGACGTGCAAGCAAAATATGCTCACGTGTCTGAGGCATTGGCCCGTCAGCCGCCGAAACAACCAAAATAGCACCATCCATCTGCGCTGCCCCTGTGATCATGTTCTTCACATAATCAGCGTGCCCTGGACAATCAACGTGCGCATAGTGACGATTTTCCGTTTCATACTCAACATGCGCTGTAGAAATAGTAATTCCACGTGCGCGTTCCTCTGGGGCAGCGTCAATTTGGTCATAGGCTTTAAATTCACCAAAATATTTCGTAATCGCTGCTGTCAACGAGGTCTTCCC
>NZ_JBHIOO010000149.1:0-540 GCF_042195585.1 Bartonella sp. AS69XJJH
TCAACAGTTTCAATTTGTTGTGATGTTGTAAGTTCTACAGAAGCATCATAAGCTCTATTCACAACTTGAGTGCCAAGGTTAATTAAAGAGCGGCGGACAAACAGATCATAAATGACGCTTCCATAATCTTTAGTATTAATGATTGTGACTGCCTCGGTAGCTAAACGCACCACGTAATTATATACAGTGATGTCTCCAATTTTCTCATCATTTTCAACAAAGGGCTTAATAGTAATGGGATCTGCAACTTTTCCATTTTGAATAATTTTTGAAATGATATCAAAAAGCTTTTGATGCAACGGTTCAAAAAAGTGCTCTGCTTTTAAAAAATCAGAAACGCTATCAAGAGCATTATTATTGATAATGATAGCACCCAGCAAAGCTTGTTCTGCTTCAATATTATGGGGAAATTGACGAAAAGAAGATTGTTCTTCTGTTTGAAAAGAAGGTAATTTAACAGCGCTCATTTTATTCATTATGATTTAAATTGATTTGATAAATGATAATTATAAATCACTGAATCTACAGTGTGAATCCCAT
>NZ_JBHIOO010000150.1:0-539 GCF_042195585.1 Bartonella sp. AS69XJJH
CGTGGTAATATCTCAGAAGAGCAATTTGCAAAAATTATTCACGCAATGCGTTCCTTACAAACAATCCCTCTTTATATTGATCAAACGGGTGGTGTATCCCTTGCACAATTGTCCGCCCGTGCAAGGCGTCTTAAACGACAACATGGTCTAGATGTCTTGATTATCGATTATATCCAACTCATGACAAGCGGTTCAAAGCGTTCATTAGAAAATCGCGTTCAAGAAATTACAGCCATTACCACTGGATTAAAAGCACTTGCAAAAGAACTCAATATTCCCATCATTGCTTTGTCACAACTTTCACGTCAAGTAGAAAACCGAACCGATAAACGTCCACAACTCTCTGATTTACGTGAATCTGGTTCAATTGAGCAAGATGCCGACATTGTTCTGTTTGTTTATCGTGAAGAATATTATCTCAAAAATGAAGAACCGAAAGAAGGCACTGCTGAGTATAGCAAGTGGCAAGAGGCAATGGAACAAGCCAAGGGTAAAGCCGAGGTTATTATAGCAAAACAACGCCATGGTCCGACAGGAAT
>NZ_JBHIOO010000151.1:0-539 GCF_042195585.1 Bartonella sp. AS69XJJH
TTAAGAGGTATCGGTGTTCCAGAACCAATGATATCTGTCTCGAGAAGCTTTGCTGTAGCCTTTCCTTTAATATAAACGCCTTTTCTGACACGCTTTGATTGGGCTGATGTAACATCAGAAATTTGTTTTTCTGCAAAGCGTTCGACTTGTTTTGCAGAGGTGTTTAGAGCATTACGCAAAGCCCAATTAAGGCGTGGTGCTTGGAGACTGGTGAAGGTATCCTTCACCTGTTGAAGATACCATTTTTGATGGATGATTAACTTCAACTTCTAAGCCTTTTTGGGAGTAGGTGTTGATGACTTAGAAACTTTAGATGCTTTTGGCTGTTCGAGTGAGGTTTTCTCTGTCACTGGTTCAGATGATGTTTGTGCGGCTTCTTGTTCTATCTGCTTAATTTGTTCAACCGCCTTGTCGGGTTTTGCTGTTGTCTTGACGTCAACAAAAGGTTTTGCAGCATTTGCACGCTTGAGACGTGCGTAGACTTGATTAGAAACTTCAACAAATGGATTATTGGGTGTTGATGGTTCAAAGCGAACAGT
>NZ_JBHIOO010000152.1:0-534 GCF_042195585.1 Bartonella sp. AS69XJJH
TTTTCCATAGAGGGCTTCATCATCCATAGACGCTAAAATGCCATTCATTTCATGGGCTTGTTTTTTAGCACTATCAGCAAAGATCTTTGGGGTTGCTGTCATATACAGACGTTTTTTACCCCGAATGATGCTGTTATCATGAACCTTGATAAATTCAGATTCATGCTTGTCTGTTCCCAATACAACACCAGTTGTTCTATGCGCTTCATCACAAATGATCAGATCAAATTCGGGTAAATCATGGGTATTTTGTGCATCGGAAATCACTTGAATGGAATGGTAAGTCGAAAAGACCACGGTCATCACATCAAGAGAGGTTTTATTGGCTTTACGTGCAAGCTCTTTTGCATCCGTTGTAGCAGGCAAGGCAAGATCAGAGGTATCCAGACCAGATTCATCATCATTTTGTTTTTTACGACGCTTTCCCACTTGTGTATCCGAACATACCGCAAAGGAACGCAAGGGCACTTCTGTATCAAGGGTCCATTCACGGATTGTTTGTGACATCAAAGCAAGGGAAGGCACCAAAAACAA
>NZ_JBHIOO010000153.1:0-533 GCF_042195585.1 Bartonella sp. AS69XJJH
GGATTACTGTACCACGCTTGAAACTCTTTATCCGTCATAGCGTTCATCGTTTCCCATGAAAGTGGACCTGTACTCCCTCCTCCACCAGATGCCGTCAAAGTCCGCGCAGAATTCTGACGGCTTTGAAGTTCTGCAACCTGATCGTTGGCTTGTATCGCTTTTGTCTGATAACCAAGGTTTTGTGCTATCCTATAAATCTCTTCTGCCGGATTGAGATCTCTTTGTGCACAAGTCGCTACAATCGTACGCAATTCATTCCTTATGATCTCAGAAATTGTGTTTGGATCTGCATACTCAGGATAAAGTGACGACCAAGAACTCAATTCCTTCGCACGCTTCTCATAAAGAAAATTTGCCGCATCACTAAAATCACTGGATTTATTTTGAAACGACTTAACAGAATTGTTGAAAAACTGACCAAGACGTATATCATGCTGCTGCTGTTCCTCAGCTTGTCTTAGCGCTTCTTTCTGTTCCCTAATATACGCATCCTGCTCTCGAATCTTTGTTCCCATCCAACTCATATAGCCAAT
>NZ_JBHIOO010000154.1:0-533 GCF_042195585.1 Bartonella sp. AS69XJJH
AAGATCTGACAAAGTGCAAGGAACTCATGGAGAAAGTAGAAAAAAAACGGTGCTTGCAGAATAGAATACCTTGATCCTCTTATTTTATACACCGTAAACATAATTTTATATGTTAAAAAATAATAATATCCTTTTGAAATAATTGAATAAATAAGCAAATTATGCTAAGATTTTGTATGTATAAATTGCAAATCTAATGGGGCTATAAATATGCTAAATAAAGTGACGTTAATCGGGCGCCTTGGTGCTGATCCCGAAAGCAAAACAATGAATTCTGGAGCAGAAGTAGTCAATTTTCGTATGGCAACTTCTGAGAGCTATACAGATAAAAATACCAATCAAAAAGTAGAGAAAACAGAATGGCATTCCGTGGTGATTTTTAATCCACATTTGGCAAAAATTGCACTTCAGTATCTCAACAAAGGTTCAAAGGTTTACATAGAAGGAAAATTACAAACACGCAAATGGCAAGATAAAAATGGGCATGACCGTTATACAACAGAGATTGTCTTACCACAATTCAAAGGCGAGTT
>NZ_JBHIOO010000155.1:0-523 GCF_042195585.1 Bartonella sp. AS69XJJH
CTTAAGAGTTTAGACAATTTGGGTTGAGTCATTTTCAAAAGTTGACTAGCCTGTTTTTGTGTTAAGTTCTTTTCTTTAAGAATTTGACTAATCTTATGAGCAAGTTGCGCTTTGATAAGCATCTCTCTGGAATCTGAAAAGCCAAGATCCGCATAAACATTGGAACTACCGTGAAAAACATTGATCATTTTAATTCCCTTCTAATTGTTCTGCTAACTTGAGACGTTCTTTAATCAGATTAATGTCTGGTTTTGGTGTTGCAATGCCACGGGTCGATTTTTTCTGAAAACAATGCAACACATAAAGAGATTTTTTATATTGTATCGTATAAACAGCGCGATAAGTTCCTTGAATATCGCGTTCAATAATTTCTAGAACATTGGCAGATCCAAACCCCTTGAGAACCTTAACATTTTCTCCTCTATCTCCTATCTGAGCAAGATAAAGAGCATAACCAATCCTTTGTTGAATAAGATCAGGAAGACTTTTTATATCTTTGAGTGAAGAACCAAGCCATATGATA
>NZ_JBHIOO010000156.1:0-519 GCF_042195585.1 Bartonella sp. AS69XJJH
CCCCCGCATCTTCCTTTAACCAATCAAGAGCTTCATTGCGCTTCTTGGCACTTTGTGTTCCATCAATATGCGCAAAGCTACACTGAAGAGGCGGTGTCTCTTTATAAAGCTTATGAAGATCAGACAATTCTTTCTGTATTTCTGGAGAATTGAATGTATCACGGATACGTTCAGAGGTTTTAATGTCTCTACAAAAAGCCAAAGCCCGTCGCATGGGATTGGGATCATCACTCAAATCAACTTTTAGATCTATTTTGGCAAGGGCTTGATAACAGCCGATGATCTTGGTTTTATCATCAAGAGTAAGTTCATAATTCTCATCGGTCATCAGATGTTGAATGGATTCACTCACTTCCTCTTCATTAACACCTAAGATAATAATCTTATAAGGAACTAAGAGTTCATTCTTAACGGCTTTTGAGAATGTATAGGTGTAAAGATTTTTTCCATAGAGGGCTTCATCATCCATAGACGCTAAAATGCCATTCATTTCATGGGCTTGTTTTTTAGCACTATCAG
>NZ_JBHIOO010000157.1:0-518 GCF_042195585.1 Bartonella sp. AS69XJJH
GCTCTCTTAGGTAAACAACGCCATAAAACGCAAAATTTTCCAGCTATGGATTGGAGAGATGTCCCTGCCTTTTATAAAACACTTTGCGAAGCATCAACCTTAACACAACTGGCTTTGCGTTTGCTTATTTTGACAGGCGTTCGTACCAACCCTTTGTGTCATATTCATAAAGACCAAGTTGATGGCGATATCTGGACAATCCCTGCTGAAAATATGAAAGGTCGACGTGATACTACAGAAGAGTTTCGCGTGCCTCTATCATCAGAAGCATTAGAAATCTTAAAACAAGCGCGCTTGCTTTCTCGCAATGATTTCTTCTTTTCTGCAACCGGTCGGGGTCCCCTCGCTGCAAATTGTATGGCTCAATATATGAGAGACAATAAAATTGAGGCATGCCCCCATGGATTTCGTTCTAGTTTACGTGATTGGCTCGCTGAAACAACCGATGCCCCTTATGAAGTCGCAGAAACTATTCTAAGTCATACAGTAGGCGGTAAAGTAGAGCGTGCCTATCGTCG
>NZ_JBHIOO010000158.1:0-517 GCF_042195585.1 Bartonella sp. AS69XJJH
TTCTACTGTTTTCTTGTGTTCTTACAGCCCTGCCTTTTTCTTCTTTGCTCTTTTCATGACGTGCTACAAAGGCCTGCACATCATCATTCCATAACAAAGCATCTTTCTCAATATGTTGAGAACTATCAGTTATTTTTTTATTAAAATCATTGATCGTATTCGTTATACGCGTATTCACATTCCCAAGGCTATAATCAAGCGCCGAAAGAGCTGAACCAACATTATGATGACTACTTGGTGATACACCTACATCACCAGTTTTTCTAATGTCATGTACCTCATAAGATGGTTCACTGAAAGCACCATTACTAAAAGCTGCATTACCACCTAAGAACTTAGCAATGTCACCGCCGATTTTATTAATCTGCTGACCATTAATTGCATCATAGGATTCTGAAGATATTACACCATTAGCAACATTATGGAGTGCAACAGGTGTCTTATCCTTACCTTTACCTAAAGTTACACTCGTGTAATCAATGCCGCCATTATCACCATCTTTTTTATCGTAATGAAC
>NZ_JBHIOO010000159.1:0-513 GCF_042195585.1 Bartonella sp. AS69XJJH
AAAATCGGAAATTTTACTTTTGGTTTTTAACTAAGCATTGTAGTGTGTAAATAGATATATTTATTAAACTACGTGTATGTAACATAAGGAAAAATACACAAACTAAAAGGAATACCAAAGAGCAATATCTGAGTACCAAAGTACAGTATCCAATGGAAAAGAAAGCTTATACTCCACGTACTTAGAAATGACAGGTAAAGAAACAGTTTCTTTATAACTATTTGGGAAAATTAAAACGACAAGCGCTAAACTTATTAGCTTTAAAAGTCTGTGCATATACTGTTGTAAATCACGTGTTAATGTCTTCCAACCTGTTGTATTGCCGCGTTTGTATTTTGGATTGTTCTGCAACTCAAAAGGAATATGAGAATTGCATAAAATTGCAAAAACCGCTGTGACTATTACCAAAGAAACAGATGCAAATATCAAAATACTCTGAATAAAGTAGGGATTTTTTTTAATTCCTAAAAAACATAAAAATATAAAAGTTATAATGCCAAACAAGGCTCTTAG
>NZ_JBHIOO010000160.1:0-512 GCF_042195585.1 Bartonella sp. AS69XJJH
AAATATGAAGACTACAAAATCAAACTCATAACAGAGCGCTTAACAAGAGAAACAAGCCCCTATTATGAAACTGAAGATATGCGTTGGGGTATTGAACATGAAGAAGACGCCTTGAGAGAATATAGCTTCATTTATGATGCCGATATAACAAAATGCGGTTTTATCCAACACCCCACAATCCAAATGGCGGGGGCTAGCCCTGATGGTCTCATTGGAGAAGACGGTTTAATCGAAGTCAAATGTCCGAGATCAATAACACATACGCGTTTTTGTATAAGTGACGAAATCAAACCAGAATATCACGCACAAATGCAATTCCAAATGGCTTGTACAGAACGAAAGTGGTGTGATTTCGTAAGTTATGACCCACGTTTTGCAGGAGAATCCTTTCACTTGCGCATGAAAGTCAAGCGTGTTCTCCGTGATGATCAACAAATTGAACAGATCAATCAAGCGGTTGAAGCCTTTTTAGCAGAGATAGAACGAGAGATAAAACAACTCTCAACAAAAGC
>NZ_JBHIOO010000161.1:0-511 GCF_042195585.1 Bartonella sp. AS69XJJH
TGGTTTTAAGAGACAAAAAAGCAGTTCATCACTGTTTTTCAAGCGGTTAGCTGCTTTTTAAGAAGATGCTTTTGTGTGATGTAAAAGTTATACAACAGGAACTTTATAAGAGCAATATAGATGGATATTTGAATAAAGAATTGTTGTTTTCAGCTAAGGAAGAATTGTTTTGAAAAAGTTATAAGAATGGTTACTATATCTATTTGATAGCTTTGGGCATTTCGTGGTTTGTACGTTTTGTTCTGCTTTCATGGTGCTTCCGCAACTTCTATCCTCCCACTTTTATAAAAGCAACGATGTAGGGGGAAGTTTGGGTGAATGCTTATTCTATAACCATTTCCATTACGAGGATTATTATATTTTCACGTTCTACTATGGTTGCAGAGTGATGTTTAGATGTGATTTGATTTTTATGGAAGTATTATTTTTTGGACTTTGGTTGCGGGGGCAGGATTTGAACCTGCGGCCTTCAGGTTATGAGCCTGACGAGCTACCGGGCTGCTCCACCCCG
>NZ_JBHIOO010000162.1:0-506 GCF_042195585.1 Bartonella sp. AS69XJJH
CAATCACAAAAAGAGTTGAATGTTGCATCAAAAGCAACAGAACGAGAACCATACCTTGCTGCTTATACGGATAACTCTAATCTAGAACAGAAGGTGCTAAGCGCTCTTAGAAATAAAAAATCTTATGTTGATATGTTTAAAAAATTAAACTGTCGTTTAGCATCTATTTATAAAGATCCGCAAGAGGCTGCGCTTAGGATTGAGCAAACAATTTTAGCGGGTAAAGGCGATAAACTTCCTGATATTCTAGCTAAGTCTCCAGAGAGAGCTGGTGAGCTGCGTGGATCAGATCGTTTAATCGATAAACTCAAATCTACAGGAAAAGAACGAAAAGAAGCGCTTTACAATGTTCCTCTTGCTGTCTCTACTATGAGAGCGCTTCAATCCTTTTATAAGAATTCTTATGAGACACATATGGATAGTTTTACGCGGGAGCGTGAACAGTTAAAAGTAGAGGTTCCGTCACTTTCACAAGAAGCAGTGACTTTTATGAAAAATGTTGAAGC
>NZ_JBHIOO010000163.1:0-503 GCF_042195585.1 Bartonella sp. AS69XJJH
CTCATATTTTGAGCACGTGCAACAATACCAAGGGCATCTGCTATATGAGCAGCATCACCAGTTTTGAAGGCTTCATTGAGAAATATTTGTTGTTCCTCAGTGGTTTCAAGATATTCTTCTGGTTTAAATGGTGTAGTTTTCATCACTGTACTCCTCTTTTAACTTTAACGCTTGTTCAATATCTCTTTGCTGCGTTGATTTATCTCCACCGCATAACAAAAGGATAAAATCAGAGCCTTTTTGGGTAAAATAAATTCTGTAACCCGCCCCATAGTGGATACGTAATTCACCAATGCCATTAAAGAATTTAACATCACCTAAAAGACCTTGTCTTAATCGCACAACACGTTGAAGAATAATAGCTTTAATGCCTTTATCTTTGAGTTTTTTAAGCCAAGTATCAAATTCTGTAGTTTTATGAATGGTTACCATTAGTGCACTATACTACACAAAATATATAATATCAATAGTAATAATTTTTACAGAAAGGTATTTTGATGACA